>JALVIU010000297.1 GCA_027028665.1 Candidatus Atribacteria bacterium
CCCCTGAGTATGTAGAAAAACAGACAGGTATTAAGAAGGAAGACCTTATAAAGGCTGCACGGATCTATGGGAGTGCAGATAAAGCCTCTATAGTCTATGCAATGGGTATAACTCAACATGTACAGGGGACCCAGATGGTCATGGGACTTGCCAATCTTGCTATGGCCACAGGAAATGTGGGAAGACCTTCTACTGGCGTAAATCCATTGAGGGGCCAAAACAATGTACAGGGTGCATGTGATGTAGGAGTCCTGCCCAATGTATATCCTGGATATCAAAAGGTTTCCCTTCCAGAGGCAAAGGAAAAGTTTGAAAAGTTCTGGAATGCAGAGCTTTCAGATAAGGTAGGGCTTACAGTGGTTGAGATAATAAATGGTGCATATGATGGGACCATAAAGGGACTCTATATGATGGGAGAGAATCCAAGACTTTCCGATCCAGATGCCCATCATGTAGAAGAGGCACTTAAGAGATTAGATTTCTTGGTGGTACAAGACCTATTCCTTACAGAAACTGCACGTCTTGCAGATGTAGTTTTACCTGCTACGAGTTTTGCAGAGAAGGATGGTACATTTACAAATACAGAGAGAAGAGTACAAAGGGTAAGAAAGGCAATAGAGCCTATAGGTCACTCAAAACCTGATTGGCTCATTATCACAGAGCTTGCAAATAGATTTGGATTTAATTGGAACTATTTTCACCCCTCAGAAATCATGGATGAAATTGCAGAGGTTACACCTATCTATGGTGGTATAAGTTTTGATAGAATAGAAAATGGTGGACTTCAGTGGCCTTGTCCTACGAAGGATCACCCAGGGACACCAATACTTCATGTTGAAAGATTCAACCGTCCAAATGGACTTGGAAAATTTACACCTGCAGAGTATCAAGAACCTCCAGAGCTTCCAGATGAAGAATATCCGTACATACTTACTACGGGTAGGACACTTTTCCATTGGCATACAGGTAGTATGACAAGGAGGTCTTATGGACTAAATGAAATTTTAAAGGAAGGTTATGTGGAAATAAGTCCTGAAGATGCAGAGAAATTCTCTGTAAAGACAGGTGAATTTCTAACTATAAGCTCAAGACGTGGTAGTATAAAGATAAAGACAAAGGTTACTAAAAAGGTGGCACCTGGTGTGGTATTTATCCCATTTCACTTTGCAGAGGCTGCAGCAAATGAGCTTACAATAGCAGCACTTGACCCCATATCTAAGATCCCTGAACTTAAGGTATGTGCGGTAAAAATAGAGAAGACATGATGATAGGGAGGGTCTCCTCCCTATCTCAATAATCTTTCTTTGGCCTTTTTATAATCATCCCATGTATTTATATTTATAAATGATATAAGTTCAGGGTCAAACCTTTTTATAATATCTTCCTTTATATATAATACCTTTGTCTTTTCGAATAACTTCTGGATTTTAAGTTTTCCCTCCTTTACTTTAAGTGCTACATATGGTAGGACTCTTCTGTTGTAAAATGCAAAAAGGGGCTCTGTATATCCATTTACGAAAGGCACTACTATATCATAACCTTCCTTATATTTTGACATTTCCCTTATAAGCTCAGTATTTACACCTGGCATATCGGTCCCTATTATAAAGTTCCACTCTTCTTTGGTATGAGAAAGTGCTGTATAGATACCAAGCAGGGATGATGACTCTTTGGCATGTTCGATAACCAAATTTTTATAGTTTCTAAAACTTTCCCTTTGTTCCTCTTTTATTACTATATAGATATTATCCCTAAAAATAAGACTAAGCTTTTCTATTACAATATCTATAAGGTTTTTATTACCTATCTTTATAAAGGATTTACAGATACTAACCCTTCTTGCTTTTCCTCCTGCTAATATATATGCATTCATTTTATCTCCAATATATATTGATATTTGACAAATTATACTATAAATTATATAATAATTACAAAATAAATATATTTTTCAAAGGCTTTTGTGAATGTAAATATTTGAAAGAGAAAGGAGGGATATAGAAATGAAAAGATTTTTGTTGCTTTTAGGCTTTGCTTTTCTATTTATTGGTCTGGTTTATTATATAGGTTTTGCAGATGAGGCCTTTGTTCCTTATGAAAACCAGGAAAACGGTTTTTCCTTCTCTTATCCTGCAGAATGGAAAGTAGAGCCCACAGAGGGATTTGTATTTTTTGCCATAGGAGATGATGGGCTCAATGTGGGTGTAATAAGGGAAAATGGTAAAGGAGTAGATAACATCTCTTTATCAGATTTTGCACGAGAAGAAAAGGGCTATCTGGAAAATGAACTTAAAGATTTTGAAGAGCTGAGCTTACAAGATGTAACTGTAAATGGACAGAAGGCTATGCTTCGAATATACCAATATAAGATTAAAGCAAGGAAATTTAAATCTTTAGAATATTATATCCAGGGCAAAAAAAGTGGTTTTGTAGTAGTTTTTGATGGTCCTTCTGTACTTTTTGATAAACTAAAATCTATAGCTTTGAAATCTATTCAGACATTTAAGTTGATAGGAGATGAGGCAGTACCTGTATCGACTGTAGTTAAAGTTCCCAAAGTAGTAGGTAGAAACATTAAACCTATAGAGGAATGGAAACAGTTTGTAAACAAGGACAAGGGATTTAAACTTTCATATCCTGCATCATGGAAAACAGTTACCCCCTATGAAGATGTGGTATTTGAAGCAGATAGTCCAGAGGGTTATCAGTTCCAGGTATTAAATCATAATCTTGGAAAAACAGGGACTCTGAAGATGTATTTCCGGAGCACAGGCAGATGGCTTAAAAAACACCTTATAGATTACAATGAATTAAGTGTGAAAGAGCTTGATAATGGATATGAAAGGGTTTATGAATTTTCTCAGGATAATATAACAGCTAAGGTAAGAGAACTCTATTTTGTGAAAAAAGATAAGAAAGGTACAGTTTGGGGGTTTACTCTTGTATTTATGGCACCTAAGGATAAGTTTGATAATGCAGAGACTTATTTTGGAAAGATAGAGAAGAGTTTCTCTTTAAATGTAGAAGAAGAGGAGATTCCCCCAAAACCTGAAAAAACTGTAACCCCTCCTACTCCAAAACCAGAGAAGACCATACCTTTACCTACTCCAAAACCAGAAAAAACCATATCTTTGCCTACTCCAAAACC
>JALVIU010000298.1 GCA_027028665.1 Candidatus Atribacteria bacterium
AAAAGCCATGCAGCAAATGGGTCAGGAACACCTCCAATATTTAGAAATTCTGTCTGGAATATGTGGCTAATATCCTCAGAGGAACCTATAACCACTCCACCCATAATATCATTATGTCCACCCAGGTATTTTGATGTAGAATGGATAACAATATCTATTCCAAAATCTATAGGATTTTGGAAATATGGGGTTGCCCAGCTATTATCTATCATTGTTTTTATTCCATGGGCCTTTGCTAATTTAGAGACTGCCTCAAGGTCCTGTAATCTGAATGTAAATGTGGTGGGGCTCTCCAGATAGAGGATTCGGGTATTGGGTCTTATGAGAGCCTCTATCTCAGATGGATCTTCCCCACTTACATAGCTTACCTCTACCTCAAATCTGGCAAGATATTCATCAAATAGGGTCTTTGTCCAACCATATGCATCTGTTACAGAGATAATATGATCTCCAGATCTTATAAATGCCATAACTGCTGCCGAAATAGCAGAAACTCCTGATGAAAAAAGTTGAGCAGCCTCTGCATGTTCAAGTCTTGCAAGTTTTTCCTCTACAAGCTTCACCGTGGGATTGTTTCCACGTGTATAGAGAAAGGTTTCCTCCTCATGATTTATTGCCGTCTGAAAAGCCTTAAAATCTTTGAATGTAAATATCGATGTCTGAAATATAGGCGGAACCAATGACCCATAAGGTTCATCCTCTTCCATATAGTGATGTAAGATATATGTAAGCTCTTTTTCCCTCATATATTCCTCCTACCCCTTTACAGCTCCCTTTGTAAGGCCTGCTACGATATAGCGTTGTGCAAATGCAAATACAATAATAGTTGGGATAAGTGCAATAACAAGTCCTGCACTCATCACATCCCATCCGATGCCTGCCTTAGAGATAAACGAGTTTAAAGCTACAGGTATAGTCATTACATTATCCGAATTTAAAAATATAACGGCAAGAAATAACTCATTCCACGTATTTACAAATGAAAAGCTAAAGATTGCAGAGAGCCCAGGTAACGTAAGAGGAAGTACTACCTTAAAGAGGGCCTGAGTCCTATTACAACCATCTATAAGTGCTGCTTCCTCCAAACTCACTGGAATTCTATCAAAAAATCCCTTTGCCATAATAGCACTAAATGGAATCATCATATTTGTATACAGAATCATAAGTGTAGTTAGCTTATTCACCATACCAAATTTAGAAAATATGGTATATAGAGGAACCATTACCATAAATGGGGGAACCATTTGAGTAAAAAATAGGGCAAGCAACATATGTCTTTTTGCCCTTGTACCATAGCGGGATATAGCATAACCTCCAAACATGGTAATAAGGAGTGCACCAAAGGATGCCACAAGGGCGGCAGCCAGACTATTTCTAAAGTATGTGGCAAAATGGGTGAATGTAAATATATTCTTATAACTTTCAAATGTAATAGGTGATGGTACATACTTTATGGGAAATGTATATATCTCCTTTGGTCCTTTGAGGGATGTAACGATTATCCAGTAAAGAGGTAGGAGTGCAAATATAAGATACAACGAAAGTGCAATAAATTTAAATATCTTACCTAAATATTTCATAGCTCAAGCTCCTTCATAGATGTAAATCTCAAGTAAAGCACTGCATATGTAAATAATATTATCATAATGATTACACCAATAGCAGATGCCTGACCATAATCATAAAAATTGTATATCTTATTTATCATCTGAGTGGCAAGAATATTTGTAGCATTGGCAGGTCCACCATTTGTCATACCATAGATAATGTCCGGGAAATTCATGATCCATATAGCACGGAGTAGTGTTGTACTTATTATGGTGGGTTTTATATAAGGGATCGTAATCTTAAAGAGTTTTACAAAGGAATTGGCACCATCTATCTCTGCTGCCTCATATAATTCCTGAGGCACAGACTGAAGAGCGGCGAGAAGCATAATGGCAAAAAACGGTATTCCATACCATATGTTCACAATAATAACAGAGGGCAATGCATAATGAGGGTCAGATAAAAATCCGATATTATGTTGAAGGATCCCTATTTTTTTTAATAGGTCATTTACGATACCAAACTGTCCGTTAAACATCCATGCCCAAACAAGACCGATGGCAAATCCAGAGAGTGCCCATGGGTAAAAGACAAGGCCTGAATAAATCCCACGCCCCTTAAAGGGTTTTCTCATCAAAAGCGCAAGTCCAAAACCCAATATAAATTGGAAAAAGAGTGAAACTATAACCCATATGAAGGTATTATAAAGAATCTGAGAAAATCTAAAATTTGTATCTGTAATGATAGCCTTAAAGTTTTCAAATCCTATAAAGTGAATATTAGTAAGGTTGTACAAGTTATAGTTCTGGAATGCCATTACAAATCCTTTGATTATAGGATAGTATGTAAGGAGGATAATAGGCAAAAAGGTCGGGATAAGCATTAGCCAAAAGGTTCTCTTGTTTTTGTCTCTCATCATGCACCTCTTAAAAGAAATAAGGGGGCACATAGCCCCCCATTTATAGATTACTCAGACCAATATTTTGCCCACTTCTTTGCAGCTTCTTCTACTGTCATCTTGCCAAGAAGTACAGACTGCATATCTGCCTGGTGAATCTGAGGCCATCCTGGCCACTTTGGAGATGCAAGTGGGAAGTTGGAGAATACATACTTTCCTTCTTTGTTTTCCATCATAGTTGCCCATGCGGTATATACGCCAGAGGAGAAGTAGTCATCTTCTTTGTATGTTATAGAGTGCACAGGTAGTGGTCCATAATTCTTACAGAAGTATGCATTAACTTTAGGTGAAGAAATGTATTTTATAAATTCCCATGCCTCTTTCTTATGTTTGGAATAGCTTGGAATACCAAGTCCTGCAAATCCATAATCTGGATATGCCTTACCAGATGGACCAACAGGTACAGGTACTACAGAATACTTATCTCTTCCCAGCATTTTGTCAACAAGTGCTACTGTATCTGGATCCTGGATAAGGAATGGGGTAATACCAGATACAAAACCGTTTACCTGCTCGTTGAATCCCCAGTTTATAGAATCCTTTGGAGATGCATCATGGAAGATTTTTACATAGAGCTTAAGTCCCTCTATTGCACGAGGATCTGTAAAGTAAGGTGT
>JALVIU010000299.1 GCA_027028665.1 Candidatus Atribacteria bacterium
ATTTTTCTATATAAAATCTATTAAGCACCGTTTTCAAAGAACTAAGGGTAATATTTTTAACTAACCTCCCATTTACAGATATAGAAATCCATCCCCTTTCTTCAGAAACAACTATAGCTATAGCATCAGAATTCTCAGTAATTCCTATACCTGCCCTATGTCTTGTCCCAAGCATTTTATCCAGATCTTGTCTCTGAGTAAGGGGTAATATACAACTTGCGGCAAGAATCTTATCACCCCTTATAATTATAGCACCATCATGGAGTGGGGATTCGGGAAGAAAAATGCTATATATAAGCTCTGAAGAAATTTTTCCGTCGATTAATATACCTGTATCTACAATATCCTTTAAGCCCATCTCTCTCTCCAATACAAAAAGCGCACCTATCTTTTTCTTTGAAAGGGCCTGAATGGCAAGTAACATTTCGTTTATAGCATGTTCTGTGAGAGCGGTTTCTCTCTCAAATAAGAAAAACTCTCCTGAGAGAAATCCCTTTTTTCCCATTTCCATAAGAATTTTACGGAGTTCAGGCTGAAAAACTATAGGTATAAGTACAGCAAGGCCTGCAATCATCCATTTGGAAAACCAACCAAGTGCATGAAAATGAAAAAGTTGGCTTACTCCAAATATTACAAAAAGAAGAAACAGCCCTTTAGCAAGATAAAGGGCAGGAGTATCCTGAATAACTATCATAAGATTATAAAATATAAAAGCAACAATTAATATATCTATTAGATCAAAAATACCAAAATGAAACAAGAAGACCTCCTTTTTATAAAAGATGGGCTATATAGCCCATCTTTTATAAAACTAATGCAAGTATAGCTTTTTGAGCATGAAGCCTATTTTCTGCCTGCTGTATAACAACAGAATAAGGACTATCTATTACCTCATCTGTAACCTCTTCTCCTCTGTGAGCAGGAAGGCAATGCATTATAATTACATCGCTTTTCGCCTTTTTCACAAGTTCCATATTTACCTGATACGGACGAAACACCTTCTCTCTTTCTGCCTTTTCTTCCTCCTGACCCATACTTGCCCATACATCCGTATATATAACATCGGCATTTCTTACAGCCTCTCCTGGGTCACTGGTTACTAAGATCTTTGCCCCACTCTTTTTTGCCTCCAAAAATGCCAAATCCAGAATCTCTTTTTTTGTCTCATACCCCTTAGGAGATGCTATAGAGAAATTGGCACCAAGTCTTGCAGAAAGAAGCATAAGGGAATTGGACACATTGTTTCCATCTCCTATAAAGGCGATATTTACACCTTCAATTCTTCCCTTTTTTTCCCATATTGTAAGCATATCCCCCATAGCCTGACAGGGATGATATGTATCACTTAATCCATTTATCACGGGCACATCTGAATACTCAGCAAGTTCTTCTACAATCTTATGGGAAAATGTACGAACCATAATTCCTGATACATAGCGGGAAATTACTTCTGCAGTATCCTTTACAGATTCCCTTTTTCCAAGACCTATATCTTGAGGAGAAAGATATATAGTGTCACCACCTAATTCTTTCATTCCTACCTCAAAAGAGACTCTGGTCCTAAGCGAAGGTTTTTCAAAGATAAGTGCGAGGATCTTTCCTTTTAAAATAGAGAGTGATTCTCCTGCCATCCTCTTCAACTTTAGATCTCTTGCATAGCTCAACACATACCAGAGTTCCTCTTTAGAAAAATCAAGAACCCGGGTAAAATCCCTTCCTTTAAAACTCTTATTCATCTATCTACCTCCTTACCCCATATTTTCACAACATAAGAAGAATTAAAAAGATAAAGCATAGCAGGATAACCCAGATTAAATTTTATTATATCACCAACGCCATAATTTGTATATGATGAAGTTACATCAACTATCATATGATCAGAGCTACCTCCTACTATTTCAACCTCTTTATCTACAGGATGTAGAGCTTCAAAAACTACATCCTGCCTCCCAATACCAAGAATGGCCCTTTTTCTTATACCCCTATCTTCAAAATGAGGTATATTTCCAAATGCATCTTTTGCAATGGTCCCCATAGGAAGAGAAGGTTTATTCTTTAGCTCTATAATCTCGGCCTCAAGTATAAATGTATCTGTATATGCACCTTCTATTCCTATATCCCTTATATCATCTATACCAAATAAGATCCCTGTCCCTATCCTGAGATTTGTTATGCCTTTAGGCATCTTCCCATTTTTTACAAGATACAGAGAACTTGTACTACCCCCTGATACAAATTCAAGTTCCTCCTGTATAAGAGAGCTTACATCTTCTGCAAGTTCTGTAAGTAGTGTAAGATTTTTCTCATCTGGCAATACACCACCAAAACATGCAAAATTTGCACCAATCCCTGCTATCTTTATCCCCTTTATATCTTTTATCTCTCTTACTACATCCAAAAGATCACCAGGCAATATACCCTCTCTCCTATCACCTACATCTACCATTAAAATAACCTTATGAATAATTCTCTTCGCATGTGCAGCATTACCCAATGCCTTAATCACCAAAGGTTCACTATTCAGGCTGATATCTGCAAGATAGACCACATCATCTGCCTCACTCAACATAGGGATCCTTAAAAGTACAGTATTTAGATGGGGAAAATTATCCTTTATCTTTTTTATATTGAGTAGACGGGAATCCCCTATATAGTTTATACCCACAGAAGAAATGGTATCTACAATATGAGGATCAGACAATGTACCCTTGGTGACACCAATTGTAGAAATATTATACACCTTTAGGAGGTTATATATCAAAGAGGCATTATGCCTTATTGATGAGAGATTTATAACAAGTCGTGGATAATGGACCATTTATAAAGAGAAGGGGGAATTATCCCCCTTCGACAAATATTTATCTCTTGGAGAACTGGAATCTAGCCCTTGCGCCCCTTTGTCCGTACTTCTTTCTTTCTTTCATACGGGGATCGCGGGTAAGGAATCCAGCCTTCTTAAGGATTGGCCTAAAATCTGGGTTCACCTGAAGTAGAGCCCTGGAAATTCCATGCCTTATTGCACCTGCCTGACCTGAGTACCCTCCACCTCTTACACGAGCAATCACATCATATTTACCCAATGTTTCTGTAAGAACAAGTGGCTGCTCAATAATCATCTTTAATATTTTTCTTCCAAAATAGATAGAAAAATCTCTGTTGTTAATAATAATCTTCCCTGTGCCTGGGACAAGTCTCACACGTGCAGTAGAAGTTTTTCTTCTTCCAGTTCCATAAAAAACAGATGGCATATCTTACCTCCCTTATTTAATCAATTCAGGCATTTGGGCTTTGTGAGGATGCTCTGCCCCTTTGTAGATCTTTAGTTTTTTAAGCATCTTTCTTCCTAAGGAACTATGAGGAATCATGCCCTTCACTGCTATCCTTATAATTCTTTCTGGAAACTTCTCTTTCATTTTTTTATAAGGGATAGCCTTAAGTCCTCCAGGATAGCCACTATGCTTATAATAAACCTTTTTATCTTCCTTTCCCCCTGTTAATGCTACTTTTTCTGCATTTATAACAATAACATAGTCTCCTGTATCCATATAAGGAGTATAAATGGGCTTATGTTTTCCCCTCAAGATAGTAGCAACTTGAGTAGCAAGTCTCCCAAGTGGTTTTCCAGTAGCATCAATTACATACCACTTCCTCTTGATATCTTCCTTTTTTGGTACATACGTTTTCATGTAGAACACTCCTCCCTAATTTTCCTAATATATATAAATCTTTTTTCTCATTTCTCACTTAGACAGCTAATTCAAAAGCAATTTAAATTTTAATACACTAACGCATAAATGTCAAGTAAAATTATTCTGTTTTTCAAATTTATTTTTATGTCAAAGTATACCATCTTGAACAAAGAATGTCAATCAAAATTACCTTTTGTACAATATAAGTTTCTAATAGTATTTTATAGAGCGATTAAAATAAATTTGAAAATTTAGCTTATAAATGATAAAATAGAAAAAACTTGAAGGGATGCTGGCAAAAATTGAAAAAAATAATTCTTCTCTGTCTTTTCTTGACTATATCATTGCTCATTCCTTTTAATCTCTGGGCCAATACTTATACATTTATTATAGGAATAGATAAATATCCCAATCTTCATAACGGTAATCTTCAGTTTGCTGTATCTGATGCAAGACTCTTTAGATATGTAATACAGAAGGAATTTTATATACCTGATGATAATATTTATATGTTATTAGATGAAGAGGCAAAAAGAGAGAATATAAGAAACACTATTACAATAAAGATACGGGATAAACTTACATCAGATGACACTCTTATAATTTACTATTCAGGTCACGGCACAAGAGGTGAAGACCTTCCGCCATATGATGAAAGTGATGGATTGGATGAATATATAATACCATATGATGCCCAATCTGGGATAGATAAAAATGGAGAAGAGATCATACTCTCTTGGTCTGCTATAAGAGATGATGATTTCTCCTCATGGATTACATCCCTTCCTGTAAAAAATATTATTATACTCTTTGACTCATGTTACTCAGGAGGAGCAGAAAAAGGCATAAAAGGATTTTTCCTAAAACCTTTGGCGACAAAGGGAGGAGACAGTTTTTTCCAGGACCTCGAAAAGGCAGTCACGAAAAAGATAGTAGTCTTTTTAGCATCCTCACGTGCCGATGAGAAATCCATAGAATCAACAAGGATAAATCATGGATATTTTACCTATGCACTATATGAGGCACTAAAGCAAAAAGAAAAAACAGATACAAACAAGGATGGGTCTATTTCTGTAGATGAAATATATAAGGCAGTAAAGAAAAAGGTAGAAAGGGTAACCCACAAAAAACAACATCCTACTTTGCAAATATCCTCAAAGGATGTAGATCCAAAAGATATAGAATTTCTACCTATAAAAAAGGAATCCTACATAGAGATTACTACTATTCCCTCATCTGTAGAGATATATATTGATAAAAAGTTTCTGGGAAGAACTCCCTTAAAACAGGTAATTAATCCTGGATACCATATTCTATCTTTAGTAAAAAAGGGATATAAGAGATATGAGGAACTCATTGCTTTGTCTACAGGAGAAAAGAAAAAAATAAATGTTACACTGAAAAAAGAAAATACAAAAAAGGAAGAGGTAGACTTATCGATAATTTTAAAGGGAAAGGATGGGACACTTCTCTCAGGGTACAAGGTCGCACTTACAGGCACACCTTATGCACAAGTAACCAACAAAAGCGGAGAAGCAAATTTCTCCAACATAGAGAATCAAAATCCTATAGTAATAGTATTTGACAAGACAGACAATAGAAAGATTATATATACAACACAAATCTCACTAAAAGAAAGCAAAAACAAAATTGAGCTTGTAATAAATAATGTAAATATTGCCTCTCCTTCTTTCATAATCAGTCCGCAAAAAGAGACATATACATTTTCTATATTTACCGTCCCTCAATTAAAGATTAAAATAAAATACCCAAAAGGCTGGAAAGTAGTAAAAAATAACATAAAAAAGGGCATACTATTTAACTCAGAAAGTTCTGAATCCTATCTTTTCCAAGTCTATAGGACAAAAAGATCAAAAGATATATCTACACTTACAAAATATACACTCGTTCAAAAGAAATGGCTATCTCAACATAGAAAAGATTATAAAGAATTAAAATTGGACAAAGATGAAAAAATAGGAGAGAAAACTGGAAACATACTTATATATTCTTATACTTATAAAGATAATATATATGAGGTAATGGAGTTTTATTTTGAAGGACCAGATAATGCCTATTATACAGCACTATTAGATGTACCAGAGGGAAAGCTGGATAGCCTTATATCACTATTTGAAAAACTGATAAGAGGGATAGAATTTGAATCATATAATACTACCTTGTTCTCTCTATTTGAGTCCCCAGAAAAAGGATTCAAGATCCTGTACCCAAAGAAGTGGAAAGTTGAGACACCAAATGAAGACATTGTATTTTATGTAAAAAATGGGACAAAAGAGGCTATACAGGTCTTAGTTCATACACTTATAAAAGGGATGGGTGTGGAAGATTATGCAAAAAATACAGACACCTGGCTGGGAAAAAACCTGAGAAATTATAAGAAATTAGTAGATACAAAAATAGAAAAACCTATAAAGGGTATAAAAAGGATCTATACCTATAAAAAGGGAAAAGATGCAAGATATGTAGAAGAGTATTACTTTGTAAGCAAATATAAGGACAAAAAGATGGGATATACCTTGATATTTGAAAGGTCAAAGTCTCTAACTAAATCTCAAATAGAAGAGTTTAATAAGATAAAGATATCTATATTAAAGAACTTTCATATTGGAGAATAAGAGATAGTGAAATATAAGGATATAGCCCTTATATTATTGATTACTATAATAACTGCAGTTACAGGGTGTACTATAGAATTTGTAAATCCTCCCCTTACATCACCTACTCCAATTAATAGTCCTACTCCAATTATATCAAAATATCCTATACATAAAAATATTACTGCAACAATATTCTGGGTAGGAGAAGGTGCAGATGAGGATAATGCATTTATCTCAAATGTCCAGAGTGCATGGGATGATAGATGGATGGAACACTATGGGGGGATAGATAATCCAGACAATCGTACAGGGTATTATCCAATGGGCTTTATTCCTCACGAAAATCCATTTTACTTTGCACTTCCCTACAATGATTTCAAAGAAGGCAAAAGAAAAAAAGAGGCCTATGATGTAGTGTACTGGGCAAAAGAGAAAATGTGGGGTGAGTATGAATCCATGTGTAAAAATAGATGGATAAAAATAATAAAGGGAAATAAAACAGTATATGCACAATGGGAAGATGTAGGGCCCTTTAATGAAAATGATTGGCCATATGTATTTGGAGATTCTCTTCCCCAAAATCAGATAAACAATCGTGCAGGACTCGATGTATCTCCTGCTATACATGATTATCTTGGACTCTCAGGTATGGATAAGGTAGATTGGCAATTTGTAGATGAGGATAATGTACCATATGGACCATGGAAAGAGATCATAACTACATCAGGGATCTATTGGGAATAAAAAAGAAAGGGGCACTATAGTGCCCCTTTCTTTTTAGGGGGTGCCTATTTCTCTTCTTTCTCTTTTAAGGCATCTATAATCTTTTCTGGGGTGATTGGTGGCTCTTTGATTCTTACACCAAGTGCATTTTCCACCGCATTTGCCACAGCAGGCATTACAGGAATCATGGTATGTTCTGCGATACCCCTTGCACCAAATGGTCCATCTGGCTGCGGTACCTCTACTATTATAGGGTTCATATCCCTTGGTACATCAAGTGCTGTAGGTATCTTATAATCTGTGAAATTGGGGTTTAAAATTCTCCCTTTATCGTCAAACTTTACCTCTTCCCATAGTGCTGTGCCTAACCCCTGTACAAAACCACCTATTATCTGCCCATTTACAAGATCAGGATTTATTGCCTTCCCTGCATCAAATGCCTCTGCCATCTTTATCACTCTAATTCTACCAAGTTCCTTATCTATTTCGATCTCTACAGCGCCTGCACCTGTGGTATAGTGAACATTAGGATGTCCACCTTGACCTGTCTCTGGATCCACCTGGGCGGATGTAAATTCTGGCATATACATACCATGTCCCATTATTGGCCCACCTACAAAGGTGTGATGCTCTGTCTCAATTCCTGTAATCACAAAGTCTTCAAAGGGAAGTTCAAATTCTGGATCTGTATAACACTTTACCTTACCATCTTCAAGATATAGATTTTCTTTCTCTATATTATATCCACGGGCCACTGTCTCAAGGATCTGATTCTTTGCATCAACTGCTGCACGTCTTACTGCATTTCCACAACTCCAGGTTACATGGCTTGCAACTGTCTGCCACTCATACGGGTTTCTATCTGTATCTGGAAGCTCTACTCTTACCTTCTCAAGAGGAAGGGAGAGTTCCTCAGCTGCAATCTTTGCCATAGCTGTAAGGAATCCCTGCCCAAGCTCCATCCCAGATACCAGGATGTTTATGCTTCCGTCTTCGCTAAATTTAATAAATGCTGCAGATGACTCATTAGGTGGCATAGCAGGTGCCTTCCAGACAGCTGCAAAACCTTTTGCTCTTATTTTATTAGGATCATCTGTTTTCTCTTCTTTGCCCCATTCAATAGTCTTTGCCACCTTATCTATACATTCCTGAATACCTGTTGGACCCATAGGTACACCGTATGCTACAGGGTCCCCCTTCTTTATAGCATTTATCTTTCTGAATTCTACGGGATCCATTCCCAAAGCCTTTGCCACTCTATCTATGTGGCTTTCTAATCCAAAGTGGAACTCGGAATAACCAAACCCCCTATATGCACCACATGGAGGTCTATTTGTATATATTGCATAAGAATCTATATATACATTTGGTATGTAGTATGGACCTGTTGCAGAAAATCCTGTAGCATTTACAACATTGGATCCATACTCAGCAGATGCGCCTACATCCCAGAACATTTCATGTTTTAATGCAACAATTTTTCCATCTTTCTTTACTCCCATCTTTATATGGGCATAAAGCTCCTGTCTCTGAGATGAATTGTAAAATTCCTGCCTTCTTGTCCAACGGAGCTTTACAGGATGACCGGGTACCTTAAGTGCAGCAACTGCAGCAATAACTTCCATATTAATACCTGCTTTTCCTCCAAATCCTCCACCAATGTATGGAGCTATAACCCTTACATTCTTATGTGGCATTTTCAAAGAATGTGCAAGTATATTTCTCTGTGTATGAGGTGATTGTGTAGAATTCCAGAGGGTAAGTCTTCCATCATAGGAATAAAGTGCAACTGATATATGTGTTTCAATAGGTGCATGTACTACATGGGGTACATGGTACCAATCCTCAAGTATATAATCTGCTTCCTTAAAGCCCTCTTCTACATCACCCTTTCTGATCTTTCTCAAATGGCCAATATTGGT
>JALVIU010000300.1 GCA_027028665.1 Candidatus Atribacteria bacterium
CTATTGGGGTACCTTCTGGCACCTCTTTTATAAAACTTATCTCTGTTTTAAATCTCAATGTCTTCTTTATAGGGAGGTCAAAGGATAAACCCTCCCCTGGAAAATAACCATAGAGAAGGATACCAGGTCTCACCCCATCAAGATGCATATCTGGGTATAAAAGGATGGCTGCACTATTTGCAATATGATACATATCTATATGTACCTTTCTCTCTGCTGTCTCTTTTGCCCTTTTAAACCTTTCAAATTGAAGCATTGTATATTCTTTATCTTCTGAGGAAGAAGAGAAATGGGAAAACATCCCTGCTATATGAATATTTGGGTATTTTAATACCTTATCTATCACATGATCTATCTCTTCCGGGAAAAATCCTATCCTTCCCATGCCAGTATCTACCTTCAAATGTATATTTACCTTTGCATCCTGTTTTTTTCCTTCCTCATCAAGATAAGGGAGAATGGAAAGTGAAGTAACAGTGGGTATAATCTCATACTTTACCACTGTTTCTGCCTCATGAGGAAAAATAGGACCAAGGGTGAGTATAGGGACCTTTATTCCTGCCTTTCTAAGGGTAACTCCTTCTTGTGTTGCGGCAACAGCAAGCATCCTGGCCCCACCCTCTAAAATGGCAAATGAAGCCAAATTGGCTCCATGACTATATGCGTTCCCTTTAACCACACCTATAACCTCTGCACCCTCTCCTGTTCTTTCCCTTATAAGCTTAGTATTATAAGTAAGGGCATCTAAATCTATCTCAAACCATGTAGGCCTCAATCCTTTAAAATCAATCATTTTACCTCCTCCTCAATATCTTTTAATACATATGGTAAATATGCCAGAAGATCTGTGGCTAAAAGACCTGATTCCCCTTTATAAGATACTGCCATGTCTCCTGTTAAACCATGGATATATACGCCTAAAATAGCAGACTCAAGAGGTGGTACCCCTCTACCTAAAAATGCAGAGATAATACCTGTAAGTACATCTCCTGAACCAGCTGTTGCCATCCCTGAATTTCCCGTTTCGTTATAGTAGAGTACCCCATCTTTTGCCACAATAGTTGTTGCCCCTTTTAATACAAGCACCAAATCTTTATACTTAAGGGAAAACTCCCTTGCGATATCCACCCTATTTTCATCTACTTCTGAGGCAGGAAGACCCAACAATCTTCCCATCTCTCCTGGATGTGGTGTCATAACAAAAGGTGTTTTTACCTGTTTAAATATATCAGGCTCTCCCTCTAAGACATTTATGGCATCTGCATCTAAGACAAAGGGTTTATCCAATACCTGAATAAGTTCTGTTACCAATCTCTTTACACCTTCTGCCTTACCCATACCTGGACCTAAAGCTAGGGCATCTATACCTTCTATTAACTTGATTATATCATCATAAGCAGCATAGGCAATATGGCCATCCTTTTGGATCAGCGAATAAGTGATTACCTCCGGGGTAAGAGACTTGACTTCCTGCTCTAAACCCTCTGGAAGTGCAAGATAGGAAAGCCCTGCCCCTGCCTTAAGTACTGCCATAGATGTAAGATAGGATGCACCTGTAAAACCCTTGCTCCCTGATAAAGTAAGTACCTTTCCAAATGTACCCTTATGACCCCATGGAAGTCTTAGAGGATATATAGAAAGTACCATCTCCCTATCAATGAGAAAATCATTTGTAGGAAACTTCTCTATTTCAAACTGAGGGAACCCCACAGGTTCCACCATAATTTTTCCTGCAAAGTATCTTCCTGGATAAACATAAAGACCTATCTTTGGAAGTGCAAATGTGATAGTATAATCTGCTTTTATAGATACATTTAAAATCCTTCCACTGAAAAGGTCTATTCCAGAGGGTGCATCCACAGAGAGGATAGGTATATTTTTTCTATTTAAGATCTCTATCACATCTCTATAAAATCCCTCGATACCCCTCTTGACACCTATCCCCAATATAGCATCAACTATAAGGGCATACTGAGATAAATAAGATGTAAATTCTTCTAAATTTGATGGGTTTACATAAAATACCTTTCCATGTGTATCTTTATAAAATTTAAAGTTGAGAAATGCATCCTTACTTTTTGGAAATTCATCAAATAGGGCAAAAACTGTAACATCATATCCTGCCTCTTTTAGATATCGTGCACATACAATCCCATCTCCCCCATTATTTCCCTTCCCTGTAACAACTGCGATTTTCTTATATTTCTCCAATTTTAGTTTTTCTAATATAAAAGAAAAAAGGGAATGACCTGCCTGTTCCATAAATAAAAAAGAGGGTATATCATATCGAGAGAAAATCTCCTTCTCCCACTTTTTCATCTTATCAGGTGTTGCAAGCTTCATATTATCCCTCCCAGATAGCTGTTGCCGCGGCAATATCCTTTATATGTGTAATACTTAAAAGGATATGCCCCTCTATTCCATTAACTTTCACAACTGGCCCATAGGGTGTATCCTGTATATCTATATGTTTATATGTACTTATCTTTCCCTTGGTAGCCTTTACGACAGCCTCTTTTGCAGAAAACCTCCCAGCCAAGCACTCATATATATTTGCTTTACCCAAACAATAGGCAATCTCCCGCTCTGTGAAAACCCTATTCAAAAATCTATCTTTATATCTTTCATAAATATCTCTTATTCTCTTTACCTCAACTATATCCATTCCTATACCTAGTATCATAAAAGCCTCTTCTCTATTACCTCTCTCACCCTATTTATTATATTATCTATAAGGGATTCATCCTCTGCCTGTGCCATTATTCTTATAAGGGGTTCTGTTCCTGAAGGTCTCACTACCAGAACCCCCTTTCCTTCAATTTTTTCTTTTATATCTTCAAGGGCTTTCTTAATTATCTCATCCTTATAGAAAAGGCCTTTATCCTTCACCCTTATTCCCACAAGCTTTTGAGGATACAGAGAAAATCCCTCTATAAGGCTCTCTATATCTTTCCCGCTTTTATATAGCAAAGAGAGCACCATGATGGAAGTAACTATTCCATCCCCTGTAGTCTCTTTATCCAAGAAGATTATATGTCCTGACTGTTCTCCTCCTAAGATGGCATTTCTCTCTTTCATCTCTTCTACTACATACTTGTCTCCTACTT
>JALVIU010000301.1 GCA_027028665.1 Candidatus Atribacteria bacterium
TCTTCACCAGGCGATACTGCATCCAGTTTTGAAATACCTGCCCTGTCTCTCCATATGTAACAAGTTCATAGGGATAAAGTGCTATATCAAAATCAAGATTGTTATCTATCATTACCTGAAAGGCCTTCCCTTCCAGGGTATTCCCCTCATATTGGGAAACAGGTTTGCCCCAGATCCTCCCAGGTGGTCTATAACGATATCCATAGATCCTGCCACGGGTTATAAGCTCTTCCAAAAATTCAGGGGCAATCTTTTCGTGAAGATGGGGAGGGATATAACGAAGGGCATTTTTAAGGGCAAGTTTTGTATGTTTTTTATCCAGATTAAAATATCTTGCAGGCGCTCTCCTTATCCCCTCTACAAATTCAGGATAAGGAGGAAGTTCATCTGGTAATTTTACAGTCTCCACATAGTAACCCATTTTGTTTGCCTCCTAAAAAAAGAGGCACCTTTTGGGTGCCCCTTTATATTTTTATTTTTCAGGTGGTGTTATTATTTCAGGATCAGAAATTACGTTAAAGTAGGTAAATTTTCCGTTTTTCACCTCTTGTACCTGGACATCTTTTACAACTTCACCAAGTTTGTTAAATCCTTTAATAACACCAGTAAGGCCATTAAAGTCTTTTGTCTGGGCAATAGCATCTCTTATCTTCTTTGGATTCTCTCCTGCCTTCTTTATAGCAGATGCAAGGATATAAACTGCATCAAATGTAGATGCACCTACCATATCAGGATCCATCTTGTATCTGTCAGTATATTCCTTTATAAACCACTTTACAAGATCCCTCTTATCGTCTCTGTTTAGGTCAGTTGTGATAATTACACCATTTGCAGCATCCCCTGCAATCTTTAGAAACATTGGGGAATCAAAACCTTCTTGACCCACTATCCTGACATTTAAGCCGAGGTCCTTTGCCTGTTTTACCACCAATGCCCCCTCAGAATAGTATCCTGTGGAGTAAAGTACATCAGGGGCAAGACCCTTTATCTTTGTAAGCATAGGACTAAAATCTTTTTCTCCTAATGCAAATGAAAGATTTGCAACAATTTCTGCACCATTTTTCTTTGCCTCTTTTACAAATCCAGCGGAGAGTGCCCTACCAAAATCATTATCCATGGTTAAAACAGCAATCTTTTTGGCACCCAAAAGCTTTGTCGCCACATAACCCCCTGCTCTTCCCTCTACAGCTGCCAAAAATCCTGCACGGAATATAAAATTCCCTGCCTTTGTAATATCTGGATGTGTTGCATATGCAGCTATCATAGGAATACCATAGCGCTGATATATAGGTGCTGCTGCCCTTGTAGGTGTACTGTATGAACCACTTACAACACCAATGACCTTATCCTGCTCTACAAGCTTTCTTGCAATAGCCACTGCCTCCTGGGATTTTACCCTATCATCATAGATTACAAGCTCCAATTTCTTTCCGTTTATTCCACCCTCTTTATTTATCCTCTCTACTGCAAGTAATGCTGCATGTTTTGCACTTGCACCATCTGCCGCTGCAAAACCGGTAAGTGGAACAAAAAGTCCAATTTTTACAACATCTGCCGAAAAAGCCATAGTGGTAAACGCAAATAAAAGCACTGTTAATACAACAAAAATCTTAAAAGTTTTCATACTATTTCCCCCTTTCGTAATTATTTTATCTAATTACACTCACATATTATATCATGGGAAAAGCATTTTATCAAGGTTTTTATAGGAAGATAAAAAGATGTTAATCTAATAATAAAAAAGGGCTAAAGCCATCTCTTCTTTCTAAAATATACGATCATCCCTACTGCAATTATAACCATAACAATAAGCACTAAGGAATAGCCAAACCTCCAGTTAAGCTCTGGCATATATTTAAAATTCATTCCATATATACCTGCTATAAAGGTAAGGGGGATAAATATTGTTGCCATAATAGTCAATATTTTCATTATCTCATTCATTCTGTTACTTACACTGGAAAGGTATATATCCAGTATACCACTTACTGTATCTCTGAATTCTTCAATTGTTTCAATAACCTGAACTGCATGGTCATACACATCTTTAAAATACATAAGGGTTTTTCTATGGATAAGTGAAGAATCTCCTCTTGACAAGGCATTTAGGATCTCTCGCAATGGCCAGATGGATCTTCTGAGCTCGATGAGGTTTCTCTTTAATCTATGTATCAAGTGTACTGTATCAGGAGAGGGATTAAAAACCACCTTATCCTCAAGTGTCTCTATTGCCTCCCCCATCTCTTCAAGTACTACAAAGTAGTGATCCACAATGATATCTATCAATGCATACAAAAGGTAATCTACTTTATTCTTTCTTATGATGCCCTTGGCATTTTGGATCCTCTCTTTTATAGGATCAAATATATTACTTTTTTCTTCTAAAATGGTAAATATGAAATGCTCTCCTGATATTATACTTATCTGGTTGGATTCAACACTTTGTATTTTATGATCATATCTAATCATTTTTAAAACGATAAAAATGTAATTTTCAAAATATTCTATCTTTGGTCTTTGATTTACATTTAGAATATCCTCAAGTACCAGGGGATGGATATTATAGCATGTTTTAAGCTTTTCAAAGGTATCTATATTATGTAAGCCTGTGATATTTATCCAGGTAACAGTGGGAGAATCTTTGAAGGAAAGGGTATCCTCTATATCTTTTATATTTATTTCTTCATATTTCTCTGCATCATAATCTATTAAGCTTATCTCAGATTTTCCTCTTTTATCTCCAGTATAAACAAGTTTCCCAGGTGGTAGTCCAACTTTTTTTGAAAATCTCCTTTTTCCCATTTTGCCCTCCATATCATTTATAATGGATAACTATCAAAAAGTCAAGCATCACAATAGAGTATAATTGACATGGGTTTTTCAAGGTGCTAAAATATTGAAGGTAGCTACCACCCTTCTTTCCAGAGGGAGAGGGGATGTATAGGGTAGGTCCCTCATCACTATTCTTCTTCCTTCGCAAAGGGAGTTGGGAGGGGTTCTGGTTTCTGCCTTAAAGCAGAAGGATTGGATAAGGTTGATGAACTAAAAGGAACTTGAGGGGTAATTACTTCTCTTAAAAGGAGATAAAATGAATAC
>JALVIU010000302.1 GCA_027028665.1 Candidatus Atribacteria bacterium
AAGGTTATAAAAGAGGCAGAACTTATTATTTATGGAAGCTCTACCCTTACAGAAGATATTGTAAACATAAACAGATATGCAGAAAAGATAGAAAGTTATAAGCTTACACTTGATGAAATTATTGGATATATAGAAGAGGGCTTTCCCCAGAAAAGGATTGTAAGGGTGCATTCAGGGGACCCTTCCATATATAGTTCTGTGTATGAAGAGGCAGAAAAACTGAAAGAAATGGGCATACCCTTTGAGGTGATACCTGGTGTAAGCTCCTTTCTCGCAGTAGCCTCTCGCATAGCCAGAGAATATACATTACCTGGTGTGAGCCAGAGCCTCATAATTACAAGGGCAGAAGGAAAGACTCCTCGCCCAGATAGAGAGAGCCTAAAAGCCCTTTCTCATCACCGTACATCTATGGTGCTTTTTCTCTCCGTGGGACAGGCAGAGAAGGTACAAAAAGAGTTACTTGCCTCCTATCCCCCTGATACACCTTTAGTTATTGCCTATAAGGTTTCAAGACCAGATGAGAAAATTGTATGGACGACCCTTTCGGGGCTTTCAAATGCAGTAAAAAGAGAAAGAGTAGAAAAAAGTGCATTAATCCTTGTTGGTGATTTTCTTGACCCTCCTTCTTACGTAAAATCATATCTTTACAATAAAAAGTAAAGTTTCTATAAAAATAATATCTCTTTTTTCCGTGCCGCCTCATAGAGTGCATTAACAAGTATTACAGAGCGTAAGGCTTCCTCAGGTGGAATTTTTGGTACCCTATTTTCTCTTATAGTCTGTATTAGATCAAGAATTGCACTCTTGTGACCACTTATATCTATATTTAATGGGTCAGATGACCCACTTTTTATCTTTTCTTCTTCAGGTAAAGGGGCATAGGATACAGGTTTTTTTAGATCAACATGAGAGAGTCTGCCCTCCTTTAAAAAGATCGATCCATTTTCTCCATGTATTTCGAAACTTTTTGGATAGCCTGGATATAAAGATGTGGTAGCTATGATATTTCCCAGATGCCCTTCTTTATAGCGAAAGATACCAATTGCTGTATCTTCAACTTCTATCTCATGGTATAGGCGATCTGTAAATGCACCTACCTCTTTGACTTCTCCTCCTAAAAATAGCATAAGATCAAGGTCATGTATCGCCTGGTTTATAAGTACTCCTCCTCCTTCTGTCTTCCATTTTCCATGCCATCCTGTGTAGTATTTATGGGATCGATACCACTTTACATAAGATGTAATTAGGATAAGCCTCCCAAGACCTCCCTTTTCTATAAATCTCTTAACCTTCAGGATAGAAGGGGAGAAGCGAGATTGAAAAACTACTCCAAATTTTATACCACTTCTTTTTACAAGCTCTACAATCTTTTTTCCCTCTTCTACTGTGATAGATAGAGGTTTTTCGCATAATATATGCTTCCTGGCATCTATGGCAGGTGCTATTAACTTAAGGCGGACATTATGTGGTGTGCATATATCGATCACATCAATATCACTTTCCAATACCTTTTGATAATTAGTAGTATAAGGTATATTAAACTCTTCTCCAAATCTCTTTGCGCTTTCCAATCTATGACTATATACCATAGAAAGTTCCGCGTCCTCTATTTCAGAGAGGGCTTTTGCATGGAGTTTAGCTACCCCACCAGGACCTGCTATGGCAAATCTCAATCTTTTCATTCTTACCCCTCCTTTTTAGCTTTATTGTACCATAGTAGATAAAAAGTTTTTTGAGTTATCCCTTTTTAATAGGAAAAAATAACATCTTTAAGTAAGTCAAATTATATTGACATATTTATATATTCATATTATAATATAAATGTATAAAATAGATTAATTTAAAACTGATTAAATAATAATAATAAAGACAAAAGGGTGGTAATATGAATATTTCCTTAAAAGAAAAAGTAAAAATATTTAAGGCACTTTCAGATGAAAATAGGCTAAAGATCTTAAGAAAGGTAAAATTTAGAGAATTTTGTTTGGGTACATTGGCCAAGGAGTTTGGATTAAGTGCATCTGTTGCCTCTCATCATCTGAAAGCACTGGAAGAAGCAGGCCTTGTATCACGAAGGAAGAAAGGAAGATATGTGATCTTTAAAATTAATAAAGACAAGTTTAAGGATTTACTGGAAGATATGTTTGATTATCTTATAGAGGAAGGGCCAGAAGAAAATAATGAAATTGAGGTGGGTAGACCTATGTAGTTAAACGGGAGATGAGAGATATGAGTATTACGATTGGCATTCCAAGAGGGCTTTATTATTACGTATATTATCCGCTATGGAAATCCTTCTTTGACTATCTTTCTATAAACACACTGACCTCTATACCTACAAATAAGGAGATTCTGAATGAAGGTGTAAAATACTCTGTTGATGATATATGTGTTTCTGTAAAGACCTACCATGGCCATGTAAAGACTCTTCTTGACAATGAAGATGTAGATTATGTTTTTGTACCCCGGGTTGTAACAGAGGAGAAGGGGAAACATAGCTGTCCCAAGCTTATTGCCCTTCCAGATCTTATGAAGAATGCATTTATAAAGTATAAACAGAAGATCATGGAAGGAAACTTTCATTTTGGTTACAAGACTAAGATTTTACTTAGTGAATTTTTAGAGATCGGTAGAAAATTAGGGATAGATGATAAAAGGATAAAAAAGGCATTTAAATATGCCAGTAAGTCTTATAAGTATTTTCTTTCTCTCAAATTTAAAGGTTATAACTCTCTGGAGGCGATAGATCTATGGGAGGGGAGAAAATTAGAGGAGAGGGAAAAGAGTGATATATTAGTAGGAGTGTCTGGGTTTCCATATGATGTTTATGATGATTTTTTAAATGGGGGACTTCTTACAAAGCTTAAATCCCTATCTGTGGATTTTATCTCTTCAGATATGGTCCCGGAGCATATCATTAAAAGACAGACAAAAAAGCTTCCGAAAGACCTTTTCTGGCATCAGAGTAATTTGGCACTAAAGGCAGGACTTTACTTCTTAGGCAGGCAAGATATACAGGGAGTAATTGTTATATCCTCTTTTGGATGTGGATTAAGTGCTATATATACAA
>JALVIU010000303.1 GCA_027028665.1 Candidatus Atribacteria bacterium
CACTGGATATAGATGCATCAGATAAAGCTGCACGATTTATAAGATTTTGTGATGCCTTCAATATTCCCATAGTTACATTTGTAGATGTCCCAGGGTTTTTACCAGGCACTACTCAGGAATACGGGGGCATAATTAGACATGGTGCAAAATTACTTTATGCATATTCTGAAGCGACAGTACCTCTTTTGACAGTGATACTTAGAAAAGCATATGGTGGTGCATATATTGCAATGAGTAGCAGGCATTTGGGTGCGGACCTTGTTCTTGCATGGCCTACTGCAGAAATTGCTGTTATGGGGCCTGAAGGTGCTGCGAATATTATATTTAGAAAAGAGATCGCAAATGCAGATAATCCAGAGGCAGTAAGACAGGAAAAGATCAGAGAATATAGAGAAAAGTTTTCTACCCCTTATGAAGCAGCGAAGAGAGGTTATGTAGATCAAATAGTGGATCCAAGGGATACAAGAGCTTATTTAGCATCTGCCCTTCAGATGGCAATAACTAAAAAAGAAGATAGACCATACAAAAAACATGGCAATATGCCAGTATAGGGAGGCCCTAAATGTTTAAAGGAGTAATGGGGGCTGTATATTTAAGCCTAATAGCTTTTACAACTGTTTTTCTTATCCTTATACTTCTGTCTTTAGTTATGGCAGGTTTTAAGATTTTATTTGCAAAAGAAAAAGAGGGTAAGAAAAAAGAGATTCCAGAGGTGCTTACCTCAAAGAAGGAAGTCTCTTTTGTTCCATCCTCTGAAGAAGGGGATAAAGAAGAGGAAATCGCTGCTGTTATGGCAGCGATATATGGATATTTAAGTAGTACAGGATCGACTTTTAGGATAAGATTTATAAGAGAGATACCCCCAGATAGTTATCTGTGGAAACATAGTAATAAATTATTAAGGAGGAGATAAAGGCTTATGAAAAAATTTAGAGTAAAGGTAAATGGTAAAGTGTATGAAGTAGAGGTAGAAGAAATAGGAAAAACTACTGAGGCCCAAAGTCCAGAACCAGTAAAAAAGGCCTCTACACCAAAACCTCAGGCACAACCAAAACCTCAAGCACCTAAGAAAACTGAGGCCCCTGCACCAAAGCCCAAGCCAAAACCCCAGGCAAGTGGTGAAGGGGAAGAGGTAAAGGCACCTATGCCAGGGAAAATACTTGAAGTCAGAGTGAAAGAAGGGGATAGTGTAAATGAAGGGGATGTGCTCTTGATTCTTGAGGCAATGAAGATGGAGAATGAGATAATGGCTCCTGTATCAGGAGTTGTAAAGAGTGTACATGTAAGTCCAGGGCAGATGGTAGATACAGATGATCTATTGGTAGTACTTGGATAGGTTAATATTTTACTCCTAAGGAGGACTAAATGGGACGTATTGTTGATATTTATCTTCAGTCTGGTTTTCCTGCACTTACCGTAGGAAACATTATAATGATAGGGGTGGGCTTATTACTTCTGTACTTTGCCATTGTGAAGAAATATGAGCCGTTACTCCTTTTGCCCATAGGTTTTGGGGCTTTACTTGTAAATCTTCCTCTCTCTGGTATTATGGATGTGGGAGGTTTTTTAAAGTATATATTCTTTGGTACACAGCATGAGATTTATCCAGTACTTATATTTATGGGTGTTGGAGCAATGACAGATTTTGGTCCTCTTATTGCCAATCCCATAACGTTTATATTAGGGGCTGCTGCCCAGCTTGGCGTATTTATTGCCCTTATAGGTGCTGTTCTTTCGGGGTTCACCCTTAAAGAAGCGGCATCAATCGGAATTATAGGTGGGGCAGATGGTCCGACATCTATATATCTTGCCGTAAAACTTGCCCCCCAGATTCTTGGTGCCATAGCAGTTGCTGCGTACTCTTATATGTCTTTGGTGCCTTTAATCCAGCCGCCTGTTATGAAATTCCTTACTACCCCTGAGGAGAGAAAGATACGCATGTCTCAATTAAGACCTGTGTCCAGAGAGGAAAGGATCCTATTTCCTATAGTTGTAACAATTATAGTAGGTCTTATACTTCCTGCCTCTGTTCCATTAATAGGTATGCTTATGTTTGGAAATCTTTTGAGGGAAAGTCTTGTGGTAAACAGACTTTCTAATACAGCACAGAATGAGCTTATAAATATTGTTACAATTTTTTTGGGGATTACAGTAGGTGCTACTATGGATGCAGAACATTTCCTTACATGGAGTACTATTAAGATAATAATACTTGGATTAATTGCCTTTTTCTCAAGTACAGCAGGTGGTGTGTTGTTTGCAAAGTTTTTAAATCTGTTTCTAAAAAAGAAGATAAATCCTCTAATTGGTTCTGCAGGGGTATCTGCAGTACCTATGGCTGCCCGTGTATCCCAGGTGGTTGGGCAGAAAGAGGACCCAGGGAATTTTTTACTTATGCATGCAATGGGTCCAAATGTAGCAGGTGTTATAGGTACTGCTGTTGCTGCAGGTGTAATGCTTACACTCCTTCAATAGGGCATGTGCCCTATTGAAGGTTTTTCTCTTTTTGGAAATATTTTCCCTTATTTGTAATTATAAAGTTATTATGTTATAATATTCTTAACCATTTTTTTATAATTATAATTACATTATAATTATAAAGACTTATAAGGAGGAATAGGGCTATGTGGAAGAATTTGAAGATCTCTACCAGGATAAGTTTAACAACGACCTTTTTTATAATAGTAACGCTTTTAGTTATTGGCTTTGTAGGACTTTATCTTATGAACATTTATTCTGTTAAGATCACAAAAACTATTGTAAAAAATTTTTTTATTAATGCTTATGAACTTATTGAGAGAGAACACAACCTACTTACTGAGGATCTTAAAAAAGATCTAAAGGTTGCACATCATATTTTCTACTCAAAGGGTAATATTATCGAATATCCTGACAAGAAGGTAAAATTCAAGGCTATTAACCAGATTACTAAAGAGCAAAAAATAGTAGAAGTACCCTTGTGGGAATTAGACGGAATGCCCGTTCAGAATCATTATGAAATAGTTGATCTTATTACATCACTTACTGGTGCAACTGCTACTATTTTCCAGAGAATTGATGATGGATT
>JALVIU010000304.1 GCA_027028665.1 Candidatus Atribacteria bacterium
ATACATTTTTGGGATAAGACCAGAACATATATATCTAAAAGAAAATCCCCAGGTACCTACAAAGAAATTCAAAGGAAATCTCTACTTTGTAGAGGCATTGAGGTCTGATACAGTACTGCATATTAACACAAGTTTTGGAAAGATAGTTGCAAAGATACCGGGGGATGTTATACTAAAAGAGGGGGAAGAGGTAGAGTTTTACCTTGATCTGGAAAAGATTCATATATTCGATAAAGAGACAGAGGAGGCAATATTCTAATGGCACTTTCAGATATAGGAAAAAAGATATTTGCAGATCTTGAAAAGGCTCATGTACTTATAGGGATACCAAGCTACAATAATAAAGATACTATAGGGTTTGTGATAAAAGAAGCAGTAAAGGGCATAAAGGCTTTTGATAAAGATTTAAAGGCTATCGTATTCAATGCAGATGGGGGATCAACGGATGGGACACCTGACGAAGTAAAAAGAGTGGGAGAAAGCTTAGATATTCCTGTTATCACCCTTCCATATGAAGGTATACCTGGAAAGGGAAGTGCACTTTTTGCCATTATTGAGGCAGGGGTCATCTTAGATGTTGAGGCCCTTATATTCCTGGATAGTGATTTAAGGAGTGTAAGGGGTTGGTGGATAGAGCTATTTTTGAATAGCATTTTAAATAAAGGGTATGATTATCTTACACCATATTATATAAGACATAAGTATGATGGAACCATTACAAATAACATCGTTTATCCCATCGTAAAAGGAATATTTGGCATTGATATAAGACAACCCATAGGAGGAGATTTTGGTCTATCCGGGAGGCTTACCTCTTATTATGCAGGGAAAATAATAAGCATACCCACAGAGGATGCCTTTAGATTTGGTATAGATATATATCTTACTACAGAGGCTATAACAGGAGGTTTTAAGATAGGGCAGGTACAGCTTGGCGCAAAGATCCATGATGTAAAAGACCCCGGGAAAACCCTTGCACCTATGTTTGTCCAGGTTACGAATACACTCTTTACTCAGATAAAAAGGTATGAAAATAAATGGAGAGATATAGAAAGCTGGAAAAAAGTAGATATAGAGGGAAACACTATAGATATAGAGCCAGAGGATATAAATGTAGATACAGATGTACTGTTTAAAAAATTTCAAAATGGACTAACAGAATACGCAGATATTTATAAAGACATACTAACAGAAGAAAATTATAATACAATATATTCCTTCAAAGAAAAAGAGAGGCTCTACATACCATCTATTACCTGGGCTCATATTATATATGACTATGTTGCAGCATTTTATAAAAGAAAAAAAGAAATCATTGAAACCCTATTACCTCTATATTTTGGAAAGATCCTCTCTTTTGTGAATGAAACATCTAATATGAATACAAAGGAGGCAGAAATACTCATACTAAAACAGGCAGAAAAATTCTGGGAAGAAAGGAAATATCTTTTAGATCTTATACGGTAATGAGGCTTTACATTATATTCATAAAGTGATACAATAAAGTAATAAAAATATAAAAAAGAGAGGTGATTGATTTGAGGCATTTCAAAAAATTGCTTTTACTATCATTAGTTGTAATAACATTTTTAGTAGTAGGAGGATGTAACCCTGTTGTAGTTATTCCAGGAAATCCAACACCACCACCTGGTGGAGGAGTTACTCAACCCCCTACAAATACTGTAGCATCTACCATTTATATATCCTCATATGATGGAGTACACGGATCGGTATATATAGACGGGGCGTATATGGGAGTCCTCACAGTCTATGGAACTTTAAGTGTTTATAATATATCATATGGAACTCATACCCTTACATTAGACACTCTACCTTATACTACATATACAATTAATGTAACATATGATGGACAAACTATAAATATAGACTGGAACGGAAATGCCTGGTAAATAAAAAAGGCCTCAATATTGAGGCCTTTTTTTATGGATATATACCTCTTAGCTTTAATGCCTTAGATACTCTTTCTATGGCAAGTATATATGCGGCAATCTTTGTTGATACCTTATATTTATCTTTTTTCAATATCACATCTCTAAATGCACGGGTCATAAATTTATCAAGTTCTTTGAAGACCTCTTCTTTATCCCAGTAATATGCGTATCTATTTTGCGCCCATTCAAAGTATGATACAGTTACACCACCACTGTTTGCCAGGATATCAGGTACAATAAAAATGTTTCTACCTGTAAGAATCTTTGTTGCCTCTGCAGTAAGTGGACCATTTGCAGCCTCTATTATAATATCTGCTCTCACATCTCCTGCATTTTTCTCTGTTATTACATCATCAAGAGCAGCAGGTATAACAATATCTACATCTAAAAACAGTACATCCTCAGGCTCTATATGTTCCCCTTTGGGGTACCCTTTTATAAGGCCACCATTTTGTTCTTTATACTTTATAAGACTTGGAATATCTATACCATCTGGGTCATAGATGCCTCCAGATACATCACTTATTCCTACTATTTTTATACCATCTTCAAATAAAAATTTCGCTGTATTTGAACCCACATTTCCAAAGCCCTGGATGGCACAGGTAACCTTTTTAGGGTCAAGTTCCATATATCTAAGGGTCTCACGGGTAATAATCTCTACCCCTTTTCCCGTTGCTTCAGTTCTACCTAAAGAACCACCAAGCTCCAATGGTTTTCCCGTAAATGATGCAAATTCTGGATAACCTGTATGCATACTATAGGTATCCACCATCCATGCCATTATCTGAGGATTTGTATTTACATCTGGTGCAGGGATATCTTTGAGTGGGCCAATAAATGGAAAAATATCTGCAACATATCTCCTTGTAAGCCTTTCAAGTTCTCCCATAGAAAGGGTTCTTGGATCTACTTTTATACCACCTTTCGCACCACCGTAAGGAATATTTACAACAGCACATTTCCAGGTCATAAGAAATGCAAGTGCTTTCACTTCATCAGCATCGACATCCTGGTGATATCTTACTCCTCCTTTTGATGGCCCCCTCACTGTACTATGTTGTGCCCTGTATCCTTTAAATACACGAAATGTCCCATCATCCATAC
>JALVIU010000305.1 GCA_027028665.1 Candidatus Atribacteria bacterium
AGAGAGGGTATAGGGTTTTTGCAAATATGCCAAAAACCCATATTCTCTATATTTGGGCAGGGTATCTGTCTCAGAATAACCACTTGAGACTATTGCAGAGACATAAGGATCTATCTTCTTAAGTTTTGTTATAGCTTCTCTTCCTCCCATACCTCCTGGAACAGTAAGATCTAATATAACAATATCAAATCTTTTTCCCTTTAAAAGGGCCTCTTTATATTTTTCTATAGCTTCTTCCCCATCTTTTGCCACATCTACTATATATCCTTTGATAGTAAGTGCATCATACAGAAAATCCCTTATAGCATCTTCATCATCCATTATAAGTACCCTTATTCCTTCTACTTTTTCCATATTTAGAGTAGAATAGGAAGATTTTTCTGTACATGATGAATCCTCAGATATGGGAAGATATATATGAAAAGCACTGCCTTTTCCAGGTATAGAATCTACATCAATATATCCTCCATGCTTTTTTATAATAGAGTATATAGCAGCAAGGCCAAGACCTGTCCCTCTTTTCTTTGTGGTGAAAAATGGATCAAATATCTTATTTAAGATATCTTTAGGAATACCCGGGCCATTATCCTTTATGGTTATTTTTAATACTTTATCCTTTTTCATAAACTTATTAATATAATGGGGAACCTGAGTTACTTTTGCGATTACTTCAATTTTTTTATTTTCCTTATCTTCTAATGCCTCCATAGCATTTATGATAATATTTTGGATCACACGGCTTATCTGTGATCTATCTATATCTAAAAATGGTAGGTCTTCATCTATATGGAATACAGGCTTTATATCTGAACCGCTCAGAGCAAACTCTACTGTATCTATAAGGAGCTCTTTAATACTTGATTTCTCTTTTATCGGCTCTCCGCCTTTGGATAAACTTAAAAGCTGAGCAGTAAGTGACTTTGCACGTTCTAATATTTTCTCTATTTCCTCTATCTTCTTATACAGTCTACTTTCCTTTTGGTTATATATCTTTATAATGGAAAGATATCCAAATACAGCTGTAAGTAGATTGTTAAAATCATGTGCAATTCCCCCCGCAAAGGTTGATATAGATTCCAGTTTAGTCATATTTATAAGGTAATTCTCCATTTCCTTTCTCTGAGTGATATCACGTACGAAAACGATAAAATCTCTCTTATTCTCGATCATTACCTCTTCTATATTTGCCTCTATATAAACAATATCATTATCTTTTTTCAAAATCTCCCCTTCTATTATAAGATCCTCACTCTTAACATCTTCTAAATTCAAGATAATATCTCTGTAGTCCCCAGAAAACTTTATAAGCTCCAATATGTTTTTATCTATTATCTCTTCTTTCTCAAGGTTAGTCATGCTGCAGGCTCGTTTGTTTGCATCTATTATATATCCCTCTACATCATGTAAAAATATTGCATCACTTCCACTTTCAAAAAGACTCTTATAAAGAGTAGCAACCTCATTTAGCTCTTTTTCTACTTCTTCCCTTATATTTATCTGTTCTCTTAATTCATCTATGGTCTCTTCAAGTATTTGAGTCCTCTCTGCCACCTTTTCTTGAAGCTCTGCATTTAACTTCAAAAGCTCCTCTTCGAGTCTCTCCTGAGTTGTGACATCTATTATTATTAATGCCTTTCCTATAATCTTACTACCATCAGATAAGGGGATTTTTCTTACTCTATATATCTTATCCTCCCTTTTAATCTTAAGCTCATTTTTCTCATCTTCGGGTTCATATTCTTTTATTACTTCATTTATTTTCATTTCCTCTATACAAAAATTATGGAGGTCAAGGAGGTTCCGTGCTGCCTTATTCATATCCACTATCCTATTGTTAGTATTTATTATAATAATGCCGTCTCTTGCCTGATTTAATAGGTCTCCGCTAAATGCCTCTATAGATGGGGATAAAAAACCGTATTTTCTCATTCCAAAAAATGTAAAAGTTACCAGAGAGACTGCTGTTAGCACCTGAAGTGAAGTAAAATATTTACCACTTAAGTATCTACTCATGGCCATGGTTGTCATAATACCTATAAACAGTGTGACGCCTCCACCTATCAAAAAGAGGTTAAGTTGCTTTTTTCTATCTCTTATTATTTCTTTTTTGCTTCTTCTATATACAAGATAAAAGGATAGAAGAATAGGGACTATTATATTAAAAAAGACTAAAAATTTAAGAATAATAACACTATATGGATGTGCCATAAAATAAGGAGAAGTAGTATATTTCATTCCTTCAAAAGGCCCGGGAAGATTCCTAAAATCTAATATTAAAGGAGTAAAGTTATAAAAGAGAATGGAAAATAAGGATAGTAAGAAAAAACTCTTAAATACATTATCTTTCTTTCTTCCCAAAAATTCATAGGTAAAATTCAAAACAGAAAGACCAAGAGTAAAGCTAAAAATGGAAGAAAACCTAAGTAGAAGAAATGTAAATGAACTTACAGGTACGTTATGGAGTACAAAGGTGATATTTATCCAGATAAGTACATTTATAAGTAATAACATATATGATGTACTTATTTTCGTTTTCTTTACCTTTAGGATTATGTATATGATAGTTAGGAGGATGATGATTTGTACTATAAGTAGTGGAAGAGTATAAGGTCTCATAATATTCCTCTTTTTTATAAATATTTCTTATATATTATACCACTATAATTCAAAATTTAAAACTATAATGTGAATTTTCCTTTACCATAAAAATAATCTTTTTTACCTTTTCATTTTTAAGAGATTTACGAAGGGGGTATACAGTTTATTTGGGTTTCAGGTAAAGTTATTCTACAATAAGAGGCACTTACAAAATTGTCATCTTATTAAGTGCTCAAAAAGATTATAGATACTTAAGAAGATAAAATTTTATCCAAAACATATGCTGTAGTCTTTTTGGCGGTTAACTACCCAAATCTTTTTTTTACATCAGATTTATATGACGAGTTCGACGAGTATCTCTGGCGCTTTGCAAAATGTTACAAAAAAAATTTATCTTTCTTGCACAGTTTCTCCTCCTCCTATCATAAACAATACTAC
>JALVIU010000306.1 GCA_027028665.1 Candidatus Atribacteria bacterium
ACATTTTCAAAGACCGTTCTATCACGTAATAGCTTAAAATCCTGAAATACTACACCTATCTTCCTCCTATGATAAGGAAGTTCACTTGCCCTCATTTTCACTAAGTTTTTACCATCTACTATAACATCTCCACCTGTAGGAAGTTCTGCTCTATATATAAGTTTAAGCAATGTACTCTTTCCTGCACCTGTAGGACCTACAAGAAATACAAATTCACCCTTTTCGATTTCTAAGGAGACATTTCTCAAAGCCACTACACCATGGGGATATTTTTTTGTTACTCTATATAGTCTTATCATAATATTTACACTCATCCCAGAAGAATTTAATTTATATAATTAACTATGGCAAAAGTATATCACATTGAACTTATTTGGGCAAGTATTCAGAAGATAAAGTTTAGAGAGAGAAAAGAGAGAGTTTACACTCTCTCTTTTCTAAGATCTGTTCTTTCTTCTTCTTGCTTCATCCCTAAAAGGTTTTATAAAGAGAAGAAGAGAAAGGCTAAGAAGTATTAAACTAATTGGGCTTTTTATAAAAATAGCAGGGCCTCCCATAAGAAGTGCCTGTCTTAGACTATTTTCCATCATGCCCCCAAGTACCATCCCTAATACTACAGGTGCCACAGGGAATTTATATCTTTTAAATATCCAACCTACAATTCCAAAACCAAGACAGGTCCATACATCAAATAGGGAATTTTTCACAGAATAACTACCAAGTACAGATATAGCAAGAATAAGTGGATATATAAGTGATTTGGGGAAGGATATGATCTTAAGCCATAACTTATTCCCCAAAAGTCCAAATACCAATATAAAGAAATTAGCAAAAATGAGACTTGCAAATATACCGTAGGGAATCTGGGGATTTTTTTGAAACAATTCTGGACCAGGAACAAGGCCGTGAAGCATAAGTGCTCCTATAAGTACAGCAGTTGTAGCACTTCCCGGGATACCAAGAGATAAAAGGGGGACAAGGGCACCACCTACAGAGCTACTATTTGCAGCCTCACTTGCTGCAACACCATCTATAATACCTGTTCCAAAAAGTTCAGGGTGTTTACTTGTCCTTTTTGCCTCACTATATGAGATAAATGTAGCAATAGTTGCACCTGCACCTGGAATAATTCCTATAGTTGTTCCCAATAGAGAAGATTTAAGAATAATATTTTTTATCCTCCAAAATTCTTTGAGGCTTGGAAGTTTGCTGGAAAAAGCCTTTATCATTTTCTGTACAGTAGGTGAATATTTTTCAATGGATAAAAATATTTCTCCCAATGCAAAAAGACCAATCATGCTGGGAATAAGTGCAAATCCATCAAAAAGGTTGATGTTCCCAAAATCAAATCTACTCACTCCTGAGATAGGATCCATACCTATCGTACTTACAAGAAGGCCAAAGGCAATACTTATAAATGCCCTCACCCAACTTGAACCACCAAGGGATGATACTGTAGTAAGGCCAAAAAAAGCAAGAGAAAAATATTCAGCAGGACCAAATTTTAGACCTGCTTTAGCAAGAGGAATAGAGAAAAACATAAGTATTATCGTACCCAAAAAACCACCAGTAACAGATGCGATAAGTGCAGCACCTAGACCTTCACCAGGTTTACCTTTTTCTGTAAGCTTATATCCATCTATTGCGGTAACCACAGCAGAAGGCGTACCAGGGGTATTTATGGCCACAGCAGTGATAGAGCCTCCATAATTTGCAGCCTGATAGACAGCAACAAATAAGATAAAAGCAGAAACAGGATCCATTCCATAACTAAATGGAACTAAAAGAGCCACTCCCATAGAAGGGGACATCCCAGGGGTAGCTCCTATTAAAATACCAAGAATAACCCCAATAATAATCATTAACATTCCTTTTAAGGTAAAAACTACGCTAAATCCAAGAAATATATGGGCCAAAAGTCCTTCCATTATCTCACCTCTATTTGACAAATATACCCATAGGTATAGGTATATGAAGCATCATCATGAAAGTATAATAAACAAAAACAAGCCATAAACAAGAAATTATTACCAAATTAATTATCCTCTTATAGTAAAGCATAAAAGGAGCGATTATTAAGAATAAAAAAGTATCTATAAAATACCCTAAAATATTTAGAGAGCCTATATAGATTATCATTAAAATAATAAACTTTAATGTCTTAAGTGGATCGCCTTCGTTCTGATCAATATCCTCAATACCTTTAATTACTCGAACTATAAGGTAAATATTCAAGATAAGCAAAAGCCCAATCCAAAGCCGAGGTACAGTAGCAGGGCCTACTCCTTCTTCTGAAGGAAAAGAAAAAGTCATATAGAGGAAAAGCACACTTAAAGAAAGAAGAGCTAATGAAACTAAAATAGTCCCTCTTTTTCCATCAAAAGAATCTTTCCTAAGATAGAATATAGCAAAAACATAAAACAGGGAAAGTATGCCTATAACTATCCATACATCTATCGTCATTTTTGCACTCCTATAGGTATAGGAGGGGTATTACCCCTCCTATAACAGTTACTTTATTAAACCTGCTGCTTCTAAGAATGCGGTATCCTTTAACACCTGAAGTTTTACAGCTTTTGCAAACTTATCTCCTGTTATAAATACAGGCTCCATAGATCCCTTTTCCACAAAGGAGATCCATTCTGGATCTTTACTTACCTTTTCAAAAAGATTTTGTAAGAACTCAATCCTATCCTTTGGAGTTCCTTTCTTTAAGGCATAGCCTCTCCACAGTACTTCACCTGTAAGCTCAGGATATCCCAATTCTTCAAAAGTTGGAGAATCCTCAAATCCTTTTAATCTTTTAGGAGATGCAACTGCTGCTACATAAAGGTCTGGCCTTCCAATGGTATCTTGAGGATTTCCTACATATACCACTCCATGACCTCCCAAAAGTGCAGCGATTGCTTTAGATCCACCCTTGAAAGGTATCCATCTTGCCTTAATTCCTACAGCCCTCCATACCTTCATAGCAAATAGGTGATCTGTTCCACCTACTGCAGGTCCTACCCAGAGTTGTTTTCCATTCT
>JALVIU010000307.1 GCA_027028665.1 Candidatus Atribacteria bacterium
CCATAAAGTCTCTTCTTTTAGCTGAACCTCAATCTTTTTATCCTTATCCTCAAAAATCACTAACTGATTTTCATTCTTCATCTCTATTTTCTCCAAATTTTCAAGTATTAATTATTTAATTTCTCTCCTTTTAATTGCTCTAAAAACTTTTCTTTTAACTTTTAAAATCTTTCCTCAAAATTAAAGTCATCATTTCCCTTTTTGGGCATTTTCCAGTGTCCATAATAAACCCAACTTCTCCAGTTTTTCTCTCTTAGGTACTCCTTCTTCGTCCCATCCCCTTGCCTCATAATATTCAGAGAGCATGGTTTCATAATCTTTTATCTTTACCTCTTCCATATCTTTGTATTTTCCAAATTCTGGAACCTTCTTTATTCTTTCAGGAATCATGTCATCTTTTTTCCTTATCCCTTCTCTAACATTAAACATACGTTGTAGATTTATTACCCTTTCCCCTATCTCTAAGAGTTCTTTGCCATTTATTTCCCATCCAAGTGAAGATATTATATCTGCCATATCATCTGGGGTGAGACCTCCATATAGGTAGAATTTACATATACCGATTATATCTGGTATCACTCCAAAGTCATGGAGAATCTTTGCCTGATACCCTTTTCCTTTTTCTGAGAATCGATCTACCTTGTGGGGATCTGTTAAACCATAAGGGATAAGTCCCAAATCCATCTTATGTGTATCATATGCTACTGTTTCTAATGGGTGTATATGGTTCATACCGGTATTTCCCACTCCGTATCCCAATGCCAAACTTTTTCCTGCACGAGGATCATGGGCAGGTCCCTCTAAGCCTTTTACATGTATAGCATATTCTTCTGTTTTATCTCCAAGCTTCAAAGAAGCAGCCCTTACCCCATCTGCCAAGAGATTTCCTATGCCTTCTCTCTTTGCAATCTTATGGATAAGGGGTATTGCAGCATCCATATTACCCCATGTAAGCTCTAATCCTTCAAGGTCCTCTTTTGTTAGGATCCCATTTTCATAACACTCCATAGCAAATGCGATAGTTGCACCAGTAGATATAGTATCAAGTCCATACTTATTACATAGATATGTTGCATGTACAGCAGCATCTGTATCTTCGTTGAATATAAAGGATGTAAATGCAGTAATAGATTCATATTCCGCCCCAGAATGTACAGGTGTTTTCCATTTTCTCTCTTTTACCTCTACTATCCTTTCACAAAAGAGGATACATCCTTTATAACATCCATTGGCCTTTACAAGGTTTTCTTCTTTGAAATGTTCATATATCTTATCAGCCTTTCCCCAGGAGTTGGATCTCCAATTTTTTGTAGGCCAGTCTCCTACCTCATCACAGGTTCCCATGCCTCCAACTGTTCCGTTTTCTCTGGTGGATATATTATCTGGATTTGAAAGGAGTTTCTGGGCATATTTCCTTATAGTTTGATAGAACTTCTTTTTGTCCTTTATGGGGATCTCTCCGCTCCCTTTTACAGCTATGGCATATAGATTTTTTGAGCCCAATACAGCACCTGCACCTGATCTCCCTGCAGCACGAGAGCCGTCCCCAAACATAACCGATGCGTAATACACAAGGTTTTCACCAGCAGGTCCTATATTTGCAATTTCAAACTCTTTCCCCAGCTTTTCCTTAAGCAGAGAGGTTTTTTCATAACTCGAGAGACCTATTAACTCATCTGCAGGTTCTATGTGAATCTCATCATCTTCTATTACTATATATGTGGGTTTCTTTGCCCTTCCCTCTATGATTAATACATCATATCCTGCTTTTTTAAGGGCAAGGCCCCAATCACTTCCACTTCTTGATTCTGCCCATATACCTGTAAGGGGGGATTTAAAGCAAAGGTCTATGCTTCCTGAACCAGGGGCATTAGTCCCGGTAAGGATACCTGTAGTAAATAGTATCTTGTTTTGAGGACTTAAGGGATTTGTATTTTTCCCCAGTTCTTCATATAGGGTCTTTGCACCAAAACCCACCCCTCCCAGATACATTTTTACATCTGCTTCAGAAAGGGGTTCACTCTTGGCATAAGAGGTGGTAAGATTAATGCGGAGGATCTTCCCACTATATCCATATAGATTAGCCATACTATCAACTCCTATTTTTTGTTAATTTATTATAATTTTTATCTTCAAAATTGTCAAATTTCGAAGATAAGTTGACACTGCCCATTGAATGTATATCTTGACATTTTTCTTTTTTAGATGATATACTTTTATAAAACTTTTACGAAAGAGGTGTTTGCTACAGATACAAAGCCTAAATTTTTGGTTTTTGGTATTCTAAAGCTTGTAAATTATCTTAGAACCCTTGGTTTTGATACTATTTATCTAAGAAAAGATTATCAGAAAGCAATCAGGATTGCAAAGGAGGAGGGTAGGATCCTTGTTTCTCAGATAAATAATCTCCCTAAGCTCCCCTGGATCTTATACCTTACAGAAAAGAAAAATGACCTTCGATTAAAAGAAATTTTTCAAAAACTCCATTTAACAGTAAATGAAGAGGATATTTATACAAGATGTGGTGCTTGTAATGCCCCATTGGAAAATCTTTCAGTAGAAGATGCAGAAAAAATTTTGCCTTTTGATATAAAAAAATGTGCTTACCTCTTTAAAAGATGCCCCAAATGTGGTAAAATTTATTGGAAGGGCGAACATTATTTGACACTGAAAAATAAATTGTTAAAATTAGGTATTATGGAAAGGGGTAAATATTCCCTGTTTGATCATACAGCAGACCTGGGTATAGAGGCAGAGGCCCCATCTTTAGAGGGAATATTTGAAACCCTTGGAACTGCTTTATTTTCTGAACTTATAGAAGGTGAAATAGAGGAAAAGGGTAAATATACTATTGATGTTACTTCCTCTTCATTAGAGGGACTTTTGGTACGATTTTTAAATGAACTTTTATATAAATTTGAAGTAGAAGAATTACTATGTAAGAGCTTTTCTTGTATTTTATTAGATAAAAGGATTTTATGTAACTGTTTTGGAGGGAAGTTTAATCCGAGAAGACATATTCAAAAAAGAGAGATTAAGGCTGCAACTTATCATAATCTTTGTTTAAAGAAGAAACAAAATAAATGGGTTGCAAGAGTAATTCTGGATATCTAAGGAGGCGTTATGGAATATAAGTTCATTGGGAAAGAATTTAAGAGGGTAGATGCCTTATCCAAGCTAACAGGACGGGCAAGATTTTTAGCAGATATTATTTTGCCCCATATGTATTATGGTATTTTTTTAAGAGCCAGCATTGCTCATGGCGAGATCCTGGATATAGAAACAGAAGATGCAAAGAATGTGGAAGGGGTAAAGGCTATAGTTCTTGGGAGGGATTTTCCCCATAATTATGGACATCTTATCAAGGATAGACCAATATTTGCATTTGATAAGGTGAGATATTATGGAGAAGCAATTGGTGGTGTAATTGCAAAGACCGAAGAGGCAGCACGTGTGGCAGCAGATAAGGTAAAGGTATCTTATAAACCATTACCAATAATAACACACCCAAAGGAGTCTTTGAATAATAAAGAGGTAATTATAAGAGAAGTAAGCCCAACACCTGATATGGTGTATAGGCCTGTTAAAGGTACAAATATCTTTCATTATGATGTAGTGAAAAGAGGAGATGTAGAAAAGGGGTTTGAAGAAGCAGATATTATAGTGGAAAGTGAATTTAATATAGCCCCTATAAATCATGTTCAAATTGAGCCTCATGGAGCTATTGCCCTATGGGATGAGGATGGTTCCCTTACTGTATGGTCCTCTACTCAGGCTCCTTTTACTGTGAGGTATTTCCTCTCAGATATATTTGAACTTCCACTCAATAAGGTAAGGGTGATAGCTTACTATGTAGGTGGAGGATTTGGAGGAAAGTCAGATGTAGGGATTGAGCCCATGGTTGCACTCCTGGCAAAGAGTGTACCAGGTCATCCTGTAAAGGTAATACTTTCCAGAGAAGAGGTATTTCATGGGAGTTTTCTGAGGGGTAATTTCTGGGGAAGAGTTAAAACAGGAGTCAAAAAGGATGGTAAGATTGTCTCAGAAAAGGTAGAATTTGCCATGGGTGGAGGTGGATCCGGAGAATTTGGAGGTACTGTAGTAGATGGTGCCTTCAAATCTGCAGTAGGTCCATATGAGATAGAAAATGTTCATGCTGTAGGTTATGGAGTTTATACAAATCTACCGCCAACAGGTGCCTTCAGGGGTTATGGTCACCCTGAGACCCACTGGATGATAGAAAGACAGAGGGATATAATTGCACGAAAGCTTGGAATTGATCCTGTGGTACTTAGAAAGAAAAATATTTTAAAGCCAGGAAGTATAAATATTATAGGACAGAAGATAGAAGAACACAATGGAAATTTGGAGAAGTGTTTAGACCTTGTAGTAGAAGAACTTGATTGGCCAAATAACATTGGACATATAGATAAGAAAAATAAAAAGGCATATGGAAAGGGTTTTGCACTCTTGCAAAAATCCCCTGTAATGCCTACAAATGCAGCATCTTCTGCTATTTTGAAATTAAATGATGATGGAACAGTTAACCTCACAGTAGGGACCCAGGAGATAGGACAGGGGATAGATACAGCACTTACTCAGATTGCAGCAGAGGCTCTGGGTATTTCCCCTGAAAAGATAAAGCTTGTTCCTTACAGAGATACGGATCTCTATCCTTATGAATGGCAAACTGTTGCAAGTAGAGGCGTATGGTCTGTAGGAAATGCTATTATAATGGCAGCGGATGAGGTAAAACATAAGATGAGAAAGGTAGCAAAAGAGATATTTAGTGTAGATGAAGAAGATATAGTAGTAGAGGATGGGCTTGTATTTCCGCAGGGAGAGAAGGAAAAGGCCATCACCTATAAGGACCTTGCTATAGGATATACACTCCCTGAGGGAAGTGGAATAGGGGGACCGATAGTTGGAGCAGGCTACTTTATACCAGAAGGGCTTGTGTATCCTGATCCTGAAACAGGACAGGGAAATTCTGCTGCCGAGTGGACCTTTGGAGCCCAGGGAGTTGAGATAGAGGTAGATCTTATTACCGGAAAGGTAAAGATATTAAAGGCTGTTACAGCGATAGATGCAGGCACTATTATAAATCCAGAAAATGCACGTGGACAGGTGGTAGGTGCAATGGCAATGGCTTTGAGTATAGCCCAGAGAGAGGCCATTGTGATATCTAAAGAGGGAAAGATCAGGAATGATAGTCTTACAGATTACAAGATCTCTACCATAAGGGATGTGCCTTCTGAATATAAGGTATTTTTTGTAGAAACAGAGGAAGAGACTGGTCCATTTGGAGCAAGATCCCTTGCAGAACATGGAATGGTAGCTATGGCACCTGCTCTTGCAAATGCACTTTATAACGCTTTAGGGGTAGAATTCTTTAAGTTGCCCATTACCTTTGAGGATATTGCTTTGGCGATAGATGAGAAAAAAATAGTTTAGGGGGAAAAGATGCTTATACCTTTCGAATATATAAAGTTTGATAGTATAAAAGATGCATCTGTCTTTTTGAAAGAACATGGTGATGATGCTCATATTCTTGCAGGGGGTACAGATGTAATTGTAAAGATCCGGGCAAGAAAACTAAAACCAAAATATCTTGTAGACATAAAGGGAATAGAAGGACTTAAAGGTATAGAAAAGGATAGAGATAAGATCGTGATAGGCGCACTTACAACAGCCAATGAAGTTGCAAAAAATACTCATATAAAAGAGTATTTTCCTGTCTTAAAAGATGGCGCATGGACCCTTGGGGACTATGAGATTCGAAATAGGGCAACAATTGGTGGAAATATATGTAACGGTTCCCCTAGTGCAGATACGGTAATTCCACTTCTGGTATATGATGCAAAAGTAATCATAGCCTCAGATGAAGGCGAGAGAGTAGAGGCACTGGATAAGTTTTTCAAAGGACCAGGAAAGGTGAATTTAGGGCCAGGTGAAATACTTAAAAATATAATATTAAATATCCCTGATTATCCTGTGAAAGGTAAATTTTTTAGAGTAAGTAGGGTAGAAGGAATGGACCTTGCCTCCCTTAATATGGCTATATTGGTTGCAAATCCGGATAGTATTTCAGATAGAAAGGTAAGGATATCTATCGGGGCTGTTGCCCCTGTTCCTCTTAGAGTTTATGAGCTTGAAGAATTTTTATCTGGAAAAGAGTTTACAAAAGAGATATTTGATAAGGCAAAGGAGATCTTACTTAATAATTTGAATCCAAGGGAAGGGAGCCTAAGGGCAACTCCTTATTATAAAAAGAGAATGGCAGTACATTACCTTTCATGGTTATTTGAAGAAATCTAAAGGGGTGAAATATGAAAAAGATAATAAAACTAAGAGTAAACGGGGAAGACTATGAAATTTTGGTAGAGCCTTATTGGACTTTACTTAAGGTCTTAAGGGATGTCCTAGGGTTTACAGGCCCCAAAGAGGGTTGTGGTATTGGGGAATGCGGGGCATGTACTGTATATATAGATGACAAGCCTGTAAAATCCTGTCTTGTTTTAGGGGTAGAAGTAAATGGTGCAAATATTACCACTATTGAAGGCCTATCACAGAATAAAAAAATATCAGGGATACAAAAGGCCTTCATAGACGAAGGTGCTGTACAGTGTGGATTTTGTACACCAGGTATGGTAATGGCCATAAATGCACTTTATACTAATGTCTCTGATCCGGGAGAAGATGATATAAAAGAGGCTTTAAAAGGACACTTATGTAGATGTACAGGATATGAAACTATTGTAAAAGCTGCAAAGAGGGCAAAAGAATACTATAAAAGATGACAAAAAAGAGTTCAATAGAGATACTTGTAAATTTTAGCCAGTTAAAAAATGAAGAAGAGGAGCTTTTCTCTCAAGGAGAGAAGCTCCTTAAATCCTTAATAAAAGAGTCTAAAGCCTTTTTTCCTTCAAATCTGTCAAAAACTTTTAAAGTAAATATGACTAATATAGATGAGTCTCCTGAAAAGCTTGACCTATCTAAATATAAGGGTTTCATATTGGATCCTTTAACTCTCTCCCTTGTGAAGAATAAAATAAGTAATGTAGAGAATCTAAATGTGTTACTTTTTAATCATTCTAATGCGAATATGGTAGATTTGCTCGTTCCTATACATGGAATATTTGGAATAGATGTAGGTACTATTTTGGAAGAGAAGTTTAGCTTTTTTGAAACTTTTATGCGATTTGTATTTTTTCTTCTTAAGGCCCAGGGTGTTTATAAAGAAGAAGACTTTACTTATACTATCTACCCGGATAAGACAAATATCTATCTTAAAACAAATGTTGGGTCGGGGTTTTTAATTGAACTAAAGAATATATTCAGGAATATAAAAAGGAATGTCGCCCTTTTGGATAAGGTAAGAGAAAATTACAAACTGTATACATATAAACTTCGAGAAAAAAATGTGATAAAGGATAAAAAGAGAAGACAGGAGGAAATTTTAAAAAGCCTATTAGAGTATAGTGTTGTACAAGATGTAAGTATCTTTTCTTTGCCCTCTGTATTATTTGTGTATAAATCTTCCATTGAAAGGGATATTTTTAGAAAGTGGTTTTTTAATGAATTCCTTTCCAATATAGATTTACATCTTCCGTATGTTAATTTTTCTGCCTTTTCTTCAGAGGATAGTAGAGATTTATTTGGTTTTATACCGGTAAATTTAGAAGAGAATGATATAAAATGGGGTATGTTATTTGAAAATCAAGGCAGTATAGTAATATTAGATGAACTCCCCGAGACAGAAGAGTTCTTTGAAAGACTCTCTTTTTATGTAAAGACCAAAAAGCTTGTTCCATATGGAAGAAGGGTAGAGGTACCTGCGCCTTTCGTTCTTATTTCTTTTATAGATAGAAATAGATTTATAAAATACAGGAAATACCTATCCTTCCCCTATATTTGGGACTTACCTCACCCTTTACCCAATGATAATATCTTGACATTTGTATCCAATACAATGTTTATGTATAATAGGGAGTATCCTTTAAAAATTACCTATGAGGCCCTCTCCTTTTTAAAGATGATGCTAAATTTACATGGGGAAGAGGTTGTGGTTTCCATATTGGGTACGTTGTTTTTCCATTTGGACCCATCTTTTATCTTGACTAAAAGAGGATTACAAGATTTTTTCATTCATTTTATATGAAATTTTTTTAAAAATCCTTTGAAAAACCCTTGTATAATTTTATTTCTATGTTATAATTTTAAAAAACTCTTTTCCTCCATAAAATTCTACTTGAGGTAAAAAATGGGTACTTTATTAGAAGTGAATCACCTTACAAAACTTTTTGGTGGACTAAAAGCTGTCTCTAATTATTCTTTAGAATTGAGAAAAGGCGAACTTATTGGTATAATTGGGCCAAATGGTGCTGGAAAAACAACTATATTTAATCTTTTAACAGGGGTATATTTGCCTACTTCTGGAGAAATTCTTTTAGAAGGAAAGAGTATCATAGGGCTAAGACCAGACCAAATTGTAAAGCAGGGTATTTCCAGAACATTTCAAAATATACGATTATTTAAGGAACTTTCTGTTATACAAAACGTAAAAATAGCCCATCATCTATACACTAAGTATACATTTTGGGATGCAATATTTAGTACACCTTCCTTCTTAAAAGAAGAGAAAGAGCTCCAGGAACAAGCCCTTGAATATCTAAAGATTTTTGGTATGGAAAAGGATAAAGAAAAGATTG
>JALVIU010000308.1 GCA_027028665.1 Candidatus Atribacteria bacterium
AGAGGGCAATATAGTAACTGTGGAGGCATTTGGAAAATCTGCACACGGCTCTACCCCAGATGAGGGTATAAATGCTATATTCCCCTTACTTGAACTTGTAACTACATTGAAGATAGACGATAAAGAACTTTTTGACCAACTTCAGAGACTACATGAGAAACTTTCCTATGATACAAAGGGTGAGACACTTGGTATAGCAGGATATGATAAAACATCAGGAGAACTTACGGTAAATCTGGGTATGTTTAAGGTTACTCCAGATGCTGTGGAAGCTGTTATAAATATACGTTACCCCATATTTTTTAATCTCTCTATGATCGAGAAACAAATAAAAGAGGCAATGAGTATATTTAAGGTAGAGCAGATGGGTGGCCATGATCCCCTTTATGTCTCACCAGATAGTAAGCTTATCAAAATTTTAAGCAATGTCTATAAGGATGTAACAGGGGAGGATGCATACCTTATAGCTATAGGTGGAGGAACATATGCACGCATTGTACCCAATGCCGTGGCATTTGGACCACTCTTTCCAGGAAGAGAAGAACTTGCTCACCAACCAAATGAACGCATCCTTATAGATGACCTTGTCATGATCGCCCGTATATATGCCCAGCTTTTCGAAAAGGTCTTAACATCTGATTTTTAAAGGTATTTGGATAGGTGATAGATGGTCTTTCCTTATTGGAGAAGGCCATCTATCACCCTTAGTATTTTATAACTACCATATAGGAGTTAGGTCTTGATTTCTAAGTATTATCTGAAGTTATACTACTTTTATAACCAGGTCACTAAATAAATTCGCATTTCAAGACCTGATACCATTACAGGCTTTTTAACAGATAAATTTTCTCTTTGTTACCAAAAGAGCTTTTATGGTAGCTATGGTATATCTGTTGTTGAATCTGCTCTTGCTCGCTTAGATGTAAAAAGTACTGCAAGTACAGGTCCTGTAATAAGTGCAAATCTACCTGTTTTTTTAATGAATTCTTTTCTAGTAACTTTAAAATTCTTATCTGTCTTCTTGAGATTTTCATCTTTTTTCTTTTTTTCCATTATATCCCCCTCCTCTGATGAAGTACCCTTTTTATACTGGATATAACCTTCTTTTCCTTTAATTTTATAAAAAATTTAATTATAAACAAAAATACCATACTTCTTACCCTTTTGTCAATAATGGCTCTTCCTATCAGAGAGAAAATTAAAATGAAACTTCTCATTTTTGGGTAGATAAGGGTTAAAGTGATCAATTTCCAGTGCATCTTTGGAAATGCCGGCATTTTTATGTTATATGGATATGGTATATTCAATAGCTTATGTGCCATATATATATAACTTTTAAATAAATTTTTATAACCATGCTGAGTAAATATATGCTCTATTTTATTCCAATCTATGCTTCCCTTTTCTAAAAGCATTATAAAATCACTTAAGCTTCTAAAAGAAATAAATAAGAAATCATACCCTTTATGGCCAAGTTCTTCGTGTATAATATTTAAAATAATACTATGTTCAATATTAGGGACAAAAAAAGATATTCCATGCTCTTGTAATCTCGAAGCCTTCTTCCATATCTCTTTAAGAGGTAACAGTTCTCCATAGGTTTTATTTATTAATTGGGTATGTATTTCTACCCTTGCAACCCTATCTTCATGGAATACAGGTTTTAGGTGGTGATGTTCTTTATACTCTTTGCAGGATATTTTATCTTCTGGAAAGTATTTATATCCCCTTTTTATAAGTATATTAAGGGCCCTATGTGCTTCATGTTCTGACACTAATATATCTATATCACCTATTATTCTCATTCCTATATCTGTATAAACTCCAGAAAGCAGATATGCCACCCCTTTTAATAATAAAGGCTCTATTCCTTCTTTATTTAAAAGACCTGTAACTTCTATGGTTTGCGATACGAGTGCTTTATTTCTTTCTTTATTTAGTGATTCTATATATAAAAAATAATCCTTAAGCTCAGGCTGAAGCTTGTTTAATAGCCCTTTTTTCCGTAAAGCACCTGTTATATTAGAGGTTACGAAATATCTACTTGATACATATATTACGTTTTCCCAGTCAACCCCATCAATCGATATTTCTTTGTAGGGATTAAGAATTGCTCCTATATCTTTACAAGTCTTAAATAGGTTCATTTACAACCTCATTAAGGCATTATCTATACCTTTTAAATTAGAGTACAATAATTTATATGTGGGTATTTTTTTAATCCAATCAATAAATATTTTTAGATTCTCATATATAGGAGATACCCATGCTCCTGCATTGATTAATTCTATAAATGCATCTGTCTTTGATATAGGATTTATTTCTGTCTCTGGATAATTCTCTATATATTGGCTAAATATGAGGATATTTGGTTTGCCTGTATAAGGTGCTTTTTTCTTACTTTTTTTAGGGGGAGTATAGTACTTTATTTTCCCTTTATAAATATTATGGATGGGTAAAGCCTCTATAAGAGATAGATATGGTGAGAGAATGTCCCAGCTTTTCTCTTTAAGGGATATAGAAAAAGGGGTTTCAATTATATTTTTATCCTTATCTAATAATACCATGTCATCACTTATTGATTCAAAACCTAAAGATATAAGATATGTCCCCAATGTACTTTTTCCATAGCCACTCTTTCCTGATAAAACTATTACGTGACCCTTATTTTGTAGAACTGCACCATGAAATACAGATATATATTTCTTTTCCGGGACAAGTGTTTTTACTATTTCATATAAGGCAACACCTCTTACATAATAAAGATCCCTGTTACGTATTATCTCTTTTTTATTTACATAAAAGACATAATCATCTTTGTCTTTTAAAAAATCAAGCTCTATCTTACAAGGTCCATCAAAGTTTTTTTCCCAGGAAGAAAGAAGAGGAATTATAAGATCTCCTAACTTTTGATCACTTAAGTGAAGCGAAAGGGTTTTATTATAGATCTTGTATTTTCTGGTTAGTGAGGGTGTATATGCAGGTATTTTTTTTATTTTTTTGATTTCCTC
>JALVIU010000309.1 GCA_027028665.1 Candidatus Atribacteria bacterium
GAGTAGTAGGCAGATAGAGGTGATGAGAGATGTTTAGAGTGACAAATAAAATGATGTCAGATAAGGTTATGTATGACCTTAATGTTAATATTCGAAAGCTTGATACATTATATGAGAAGCTTTCTACGGGGAAGGAGTTAAATAGACCCTCTGATAATCCTATAGATGTGACAAGGTCCCTACAGTATAGGACTACCATAAGCCGTACTGAGCAGTATATGAAGAATATAGATATGAGTATATCCTGGATGAATTTCACCGATTCTGCCTTAGATAATATAGATAGGGTATTGATAAGGGTAAAAGAGCTTGCTATTGAAGGTGCTACAGAGAGTAATAGTAATCAGAGTAGATATGCAATAGGTGAAGAGATTAAGGCCCTGGCAGATGAGGCTATGAATGTGGCAAACTCAAGCTATGGTGGGAGATATATATTTGGTGGATATAAGACTGTAGTAGATCCAAGAGAGCCGTATTATGCCCCATTTGATAAGGATACCTATAATTATAAAGGCGATAATGGAAAGATGGAGATAGAGATAGATAAAAATGTAAAGATTGTATATAATTTTACCGGAAGAGAGGTCTTTGTAAGAGGTGATAAAACCCTATTTCAAGACCTAAAGGAATTAGGAACTGCCATGCAGGGAACATCTCATTTAAATACCGAGCAGATAGAGGAAAAGATTGGAGAGGTGGAGAAGTGGATTGACCATATCCTCAAATACCGTGCCATAATAGGAGCAAGGGTAAATCGATTGGAAAGGTCAAAGGATAGGATGCTAGATCTAAATATAAACAATAAAAAACTGCTATCTGAGAGAGAAGATTTGGATTTACCTAAAGGAGTAAGTGATCTAAAACTCCAGGAATCAGTATATCAGGCAGCCCTTTCTGCTGCTGCAAAGGTTTTACAACCTACATTATTAGATTTCTTGAGGTAAGGTAAAATGATACTAAATACAAAAAGATTCGGAGAGATAGAGGTAGATGAGCAAAATATTATTGTATTCCCCAATGGAATACTGGGTTTTCCCGATATCAAGAGGTATACATTTATTACAGAAGAAGAAAATAATGTATTTTTATGGCTTCAGGGAATAGACGAGGATGTGGCATTTATTGTAACTAATCCCTTGTTTTTTAAACCAGATTATAAGGTTAAAATCTCTGTGGAAGAGATAAGAGAGCTTGAGACGGAAAATATAGAAGATATACATATTTATGTTATAGTTACTGTTCCTCCTGATCCCAAATTTACATCTATAAATCTCCAAGGGCCTATTTTAATAAATCCCCATAAAAATCTTGGAAAACAGATTGTTCTTCTTGATGATAGTTATCCCCTTAAATATTTTATTTTTAAAGATAAGAAGGGAATAGCACAATCCGCAACTTAATAAAAACTCCTTCATTTTTTTATTGAAAATAATTTAGATAAGTAGTATAATTAAATAAAAAACTATTTAGGGGAATATTCATGCTTATTCTTTCAAGAAAGCCCAATGAAAGTCTTATGATTGGAGACAATATAGAAGTCGTAGTTCTTGAAGTAAAAGGTGATCAAGTAAAACTTGGCATTAAAGCACCCAAGAGGATTTCTGTGTATAGGAAAGAGATATATGAAAATATACAGAGAGAAAATTTAGAAGCATCTAAGGTGACACTTAATGCATTAGATAGTTTAAAAAAGTTGCATAGAGGAGGGGAAATAGGTGGATCCTAAAGTAGCTATACTGATGGAATCTTTAGAATGCTCTAAAGAAGAGGCAGAAATGCTTTTAGAAGCTGCAGAAGGTGATATAGAAAAGGCTATGAAATACTATAATATAATGGCGAAAGAGTATATGGGCATAGCTCTTAAAGTAGAAGCAAGTAGAATATCTAATTTTGAGGCCTATTTTTCCATCTTGGCTAATGGAAAAAATGGTGATATAAAGGAAATTGATGGGGCAGTGCTTTTTGAAAAGCAGGAAGGAATAGATATAACAGTTGATTGGGAAGCATTTAAAGAGGTTATAAAAAATTTGAAAAAGGATAGAGCTTTTGATAATTTAGAGACTACTGATTTTAAGAACTTTCTAGAGAAACAATTAAACCCCTCTGTTATAAATTCTATATATAAAGAATATCAAAAAGGGAATTTAAGAGAGGTAAGGGAAAAACTTGAAAAGGTTTTATCTGGTTATTTTTCAGAAGAAATAGATTTTTCATATAATATAACACTTATGTCTAATTTAAATTTAAAAGCTTTAGAAGAAGAGGAAGAGAAAGAAGAATCTGAGGCCCAGGAAAAAAAGAATATTGATATTTATGTAAATGTCTTACCCGTCGTAGATCCTGTAAAGGGTAAACCTGTGGAAAGACTTTCTTTGGGTGATAAGATATATGTAAAAATTATAGAAGATAAAGCTATAGCAGAAGCGGTAGGTAAAGAATTAAATAGAACTGTGGATGACATAAAAGATATTGCACCATGCACATTAAAAAAGATAGAAAAAACAGAGACAGGAAGTTTTGAATTAGAAGTTTTATTACAAGAGGGGGTTATTGGAAAGACTATTGTGAAACCTGAAGTACGAATAAAGCTTGTTAACCCCCCCAAAGTGGAAGAGGCTAAAAATCAAGAACTTTCTCCTATGGTTTATGTATATTTTGCCATCGGGGCTTTGGTTATAGTGGCAATAATAGTTATTATTCTTATACTTAGGTGATGGTATGGATACTATTGGCAGGATAGGACGAGATTCTTATGTTTATACAAATTTTGATTTGAAAGTACTTTTCCATGATAAGATTCAGAGAGAATCTCTGCGATTTGATCCAAAAAAAGATAAGCTTATTACCCAGGATGTTGTTCCTGTAAAGCGTATCGATCCTGCTACGGGAAAGTTTAAGGTAGTAGATGTGAAGGTAATAAATTATGTACTTACACAGGATGGGAAGATTGAGATAGTATTTGAAGGCGAAAAGACACAAGATAATAAAG
>JALVIU010000310.1 GCA_027028665.1 Candidatus Atribacteria bacterium
ATGGAGGAAGAACTCAAGTCTAAATTAAAAAGAAAGAGATTAGAAAAAGGCCTTTCCCTTGATGAGGTAGAAGAGATATTAAAAATTAGGAAAAGACATCTGAAATCTATAGAAGAGGGAAATTATACAGATACACCAGGTCTAACATATGCAGTAGGCTATTTTAAAATATATGCTACATTGCTTGAACTTTCAGAAGAAGAAAAAAAAGAAATAATAGATGAAATATATAAGGCCTTTAATAAAAACAGTAAAGAGGAAAAAGAGGCCCCTATCTTTGGAAAAGAAGTTATAAAACTCACAGATAAAGGGGATAAAGAATTAAAAGAAAAACCTAAAAGTAATATAAATATTAAAAAAGTGATTGTTTTAACCTCTATAGTAGTTGCCATTGGAATAATTGGCTTTTTTGGCTTTAAAATACTTACACAAGGAGAAGAGTTTTCTTTTAGTAAAAAGGGAATATATACACCTTATGCAAAGATAACCGTAAAGAGTGATAAGAATTTAAAAGTTACAAAAAAAACTAATAATAAGCAAGCTACACCTTCTCCTACTTTAGGACAGGGAAGCCCCATTCCCACACCAAGCCCAACTCCTGTACCTAAAGTTGTTGCAAAGTTTAAATTAAAAGTGGTTCCAAAGAAAGAGGCATGGGCGAAGGTCTATACCAAGCAAAATACACTATTTGAAGGTATAATGCTTAAAGATAAAGAATATGTATTTAAATCAGATAATCCTATAGATATAGTAGTCGAAAATAGTGATAATTTTTCTATATACGAAAATAATAAGGTCATAAATTTACCGAAGGGAAGTTTTATAAAATACACAACTAAAGAGATAAACACTACTGGAGAAAATGGCTAAAGTAGTTGAGAAGGATAATTTTGTTAATCTCATAATAGCTATTTTACATCCTAAAGAATTGGATATAACAGATATAAGTAGTTTACTTTCTAAAAGATTTGGACATATAGAGTTTGTAAGTACTCCTTTTCCATTTTCTCATACATCTTATTATGATGAAGAGATGGGTGGAAATATAGTAAAAACTATAGTATCTTTTGAAAATCTCATAAAAGACTCTTATATGAAGGTGGTTAAATATTTTACCCTTCAAATAGAGGATGAATTTAAAGTCAAAAGAAAAAGGCAGTACAACTTAGATCCAGGATATATAGATCTAAATAAACTTATACTATCCACTACAAAGGGAAGGGCTCATAGGATCTCCATCGGTTGGGGATTGTATGAAGAGGTTACACTGTGGTATAGGAAGGGAAGATTCGAAGACCTCATGTGGACCTATCCAAGCTATAAATTACCAGAAGTGAAAGAATTTTTGCTAAAAATACGAGAAAGGTACAAAGAAAAACTCAGGGAATGGAAAAAATAGATAGAGAAAAGGTTGCTATCATTACACTTGGATGTGATAAAAATAGGGTAGATAGTGAAGTAATGGCTGGTATTCTTCAAGATAGGGGATATAGTATTACTACAGAAGAAGATAAAGCAGATTTTATCATAATAAATACTTGTACCTTTATAAAAGATGCACAAGCCGAGACAGAAGATGTAATAGATAAGGCCTTATCATACCATGATAAAAGGGTAATTATTACAGGATGTCATGTACAGAGATTAAAAGACAAAATAATAGAGAGATTTCCCGAAGCCTCTGGCTATTTAGGTATAAATAGTGTAGAGAATATTGATACTATATTAGATAAAGTAAAGAAGGGAGAAAAGGTATCATCTTTTAATTCCCCTACCTTTTTATACGAAAGATATGACAAAAGACTTATATCTACCCTTCCTGGTACTGCATATATAAAGATAGGGGAAGGGTGCAACCATGGATGTACATTTTGCATAATACCCAGGGTAAAAGGAAGATCAAGAAGCAGGACTATTGAGGAGATCGTCTCTGAAGGTAGATATCTTGGGCGTAAGGGTGTAAAGGAAGTTGTATTGGTTGCACAAGATCTAAATTCCTACGGTATAGATATATATGGAAGACCTATGCTTGGTGACCTTGTAAGACATCTATCAGAGGTAGAAGAGATAAAATGGATAAGACTTCTTTATATGTACCCCTTTAATTTTCCTCAAGAGATACTAAAACTTATGAAAGAGGATGAGAAACTGTGTAAATATATAGATCTTCCCCTTCAGCATATAAGTAATAATATATTAAAGGCGATGGGGAGAAATGGTAGTAAAGAGGATATTATTAGGTTAATTGATAAAATCAGAGAGGAAGTCCCAGATGTTGTATTTAGGAGCTCATTTATAGTAGGTTTTCCAGGAGAGACAGAAGAGGATTTTGAAGAACTCTACACCTTTTTAGAAGATATGAAATTTCACTGGGTAGGAGCATTTTTGTATTCTAAAGAAGAAGGAACTTATGCATACAATCTGAAAAACCATGTACCTGAAAGAATAAAGAAGCAGAGATGGATATATCTTATGGGAAAGCAAAGGATAATAACCTCTCTTTTAAATAAGAAGAGGGTAGGGAATGAAGAAGATGTTCTAATTGAAGGAAGGGATAAGAAGGGTTTTTACGGGAGAACGAAAAAAGAGGCACCAGAGGTAGATGGAAAGGTCTATATCTATAATGCCAGCGAGCAGGATTTGGGAAAGATAAGGAGGTTAAGAATTATATCTTCACGGGAATATGATCTGGCGGGGGTTTTGATTTAATGTATTTTAACCTGGCACTTGCTCTTACATATAGCAGAATTGTACTTACTCCACTGTTTATGTTCTTGGTACTATCTGATATTCCAAATGCCTCTTTCTGGGCCATAATAGTTTTTGTAATCGCATCAGGAACAGATTTTTTAGATGGATATGTAGCAAGAATTACCAATAGTACTACAATATTTGGTGCTATAATGGATCCCGTAGCAGATAAATTTCTTGTTACTTCTGCTCTCGTTGTTC
>JALVIU010000311.1 GCA_027028665.1 Candidatus Atribacteria bacterium
GTCCTCCTGCAACTTGAAAAACAGGCATACCTTCCAAAGCAATCTCTGCGCCCTTTAAGGCACTACCCACAAGATAAGAAGCCGCCTCATAGACCCCCTTAAAAGAAGGGGTATCACCATAGTCAAGATATCCTGTACCCCTTTTTGAGCTCTCCCTTACAAATTCCACATACGAGGGTGTGTGAAAAAGGATAATATCAGAAAAAGAGCCCATTTCAGGTTCTAAGAGCTCTACTGAAAGGTCTTTTTTCAGTTCATCAAATGCCTTTTCAAAAAGAAAATATCGCGATGCATTAAAGGGATGACCACTGCCAAAGGAGTAAAGTTTCAATTTATCTCCCCAAATTACATACATAGTTATCACCTCTTTATAAGGGACAGGGAAAAGCCCTATCCCTTATAAAATTTATCAAGAATCTCTATTATGTAATCTAATTCTTCCCTTTCAAGCTCTGGAAAGATAGGTAAAGCTATAACCTCTTTTGCAACCTTCTCTGTTACAGGGAAATCCCCTACCTTATACCCAAGATATGAAAGTGCTTTCTGAAAATGTAGAGGTACAGGATAATATATAGCATTTCCTACACCGTGTGATGTAAGAAACTCACTTAACCTATCCCGCTCTTCTACCCTTATTACATACTGATGGAAGATATGAGAGCCATCCTCTGGTATCTCAGGGGTCTTTATGGGTAACTTGAGTTTCCTAATATTTTCATTATAATATTTTGCAATTTTTTGCCTTTTCGTATTGAATTCTTCCAGGTATTTAAGCTTCACCCTGAGCACCGCAGCCTGTATCTCATCCAGCCTACTATTTGTGCCAATCATCTCATGATAGTATCTCTTTTTAGAGCCATGGGAACGTATCATATTTGCTATTTCAAATAATCTCTCATCATTTGTTACAATAAGTCCCCCATCTCCATATGCCCCTAAATTTTTGGTGGGGAAGAAACTGAATGCACCAAAATCTCCAATAGTACCACCCTTTCTGTATTTATTCCCAACTTTACATACAGAACCTATAATCTGTGCCGCATCCTCTATTATCTTTACATTATACTTATTGGATAGATACATAAATGCATCCATATTTGCACATTTACCAAATAGGTGTACAGGCAAAACTACCTTTACCTTATCTCTGTATTTCTTTAAGATATCTTCTACTTTTTCAGGAGAGAGGGAAAAATGCTCATCCTCTATATCTGCAAATATAGGTGTTGCACCTGCATTTATTATCTCTTCTGCTGTTGCAAAAAAGGTAAAAGGAGTAGTTATAACAAGGTCATCTCTCGTAAGTTGAAAAGATTTGAGGGATATAAATAGAGCCGCTGTACCAGAGGAGACACCTATGGCAAATTTTACACCAAGGTATTTTGCTATTTCCTTTTCAAAGCTTTTTACTTGATTCCCTAATATAAATATGCCACTTTCCAGTACAGAAAATATGGCTTTATCTATCTCTTTCTTTAATTTCTTATATTGCCTTTTTGGTGTAAAAATAGGTATCTTCATTTGAATAAACTATATCCCCTTTCTATAGCTTTTTCATTTAATTCAAGAATTTCCTGTCCTGCCCTTTTTAAGCTACTTTTCATTGCCTCTATGGCCTTCTCTTTTGAGAAGATCCCCGTAACCCCAATATATGCACCTACCATTACCATATTGGCAACCCTTGGATTGCCTATCTCTTCTGCTATATCATTTGCAGGAACTTCATATATATTTATATCTTTTCTCTCGGCTTTTTTATCTATTAAAGAACTATTTATAAAAAGATATCCATTTTCTTTCACCATGGGCTCAAATTTATCAAGGGAAGGCCTGTTCATTACAATAGCAGTTGTAGGGGTAGATGTCACAGGTGAACCTATTGGCTCAGAAGAGATGATTACTGTACAGTTTGCTGTTCCACCCCTCATCTCAGGTCCATAAGATGGAAACCAGGAGACATTTTTATTTTCAAGCATCCCTATATATGCAAGAAGTCTACCCATAGACATAACTCCCTGTCCGCCAAAACCTGCTATAATAATCTCCTCATGCATCTTTTTCACCTACCTCTTTATCTTTGTCCTTAAATACACCAAGAGGATAAGTGGGTATCATCTTTTCCTCTACCCATTTATTTGCCTCAATGGGCGTAACTCCCCAATTAGTAGGACAGGTAGAAAGTACCTCTATGAGAGAAAAACCCTTACCATCTATCTGATTTTTAAAGGCCTTCGTAATGGCCTTCTTTGCTCTAAGTATATTCTTGCCATTGTTTAGGGCTACCCTTTCTATATAGTAACTCCCATCTAACTCAGAAAGCATTTCAGACATCTTTATCGGATAGCCTGCTTCTTTGGCATCTCTTCCATAAGGACTTGTTTCTGTCACCTGACCTAAAAGGGTAGTAGGCGCCATCTGCCCTCCTGTCATTCCATATATAGCATTGTTTATAAATATAACAGTTATATTTTCTCCTCTATTTGCGGCATGCACTATCTCTGCGGTGCCAATGGCAGCAAGATCTCCATCTCCTTGATAAGTAAAGACTATTTTATCAGGATGTACCCTCTTTATCCCTGTAGCCAGTGCGGGTGCCCTTCCGTGAGGTGCAACAATAGTATCTACCCTGAAGAAGAGATAGGCAAATACAGAGCATCCTACAGGAGCAACACCTATTGTATCCTCTATTATCCCCAGTTCTTCTAATGCCTCACCTACCAATCTATGGGCAATACCGTGATGACAACCAGGACAATAAGTAAAGGGCATATTTGTAAGTCCTTTTGTACGAGTAAAAATCTTTTCCATTCCAGCTGGTATATTCACCTCTTTTTTTTCTAACATGATTACCTCCCCAAGACCTCTTTGATCTCTTCTTTAATCTCTTTCGGGGTAGGAACTACACCCCCAGGTCTTCCATAAAAGTATATCTCTGCCTTACCCTTTGTA
>JALVIU010000312.1 GCA_027028665.1 Candidatus Atribacteria bacterium
TAAATGAAGCAATTCATCGAGTAGAAAATAGGGGAATAGTATTTATAGATGAGATAGATAAAATTGCTGTCACAGGAAAAGGCTCGGGGCCAGATGTTTCACGTACAGGGGTTCAAAGGGACATACTACCTATTATTGAAGGTTCTACTATTATGACAAAACATGGACCTGTGAAGACAGACCATATACTCTTTATCGCAGCAGGGGCATTTCATATGTCAAAACCTTCTGATTTGATCCCTGAACTTCAAGGAAGATTTCCTATTCGAGTAGAATTAAAACATCTTGAAAAAGAAGATTTAAAGAGGATTCTTAAGGAGCCAAAAAATTCACTTCTAAAACAATATAAAGCACTTCTTGCTACAGAGGATGTAGATATTCAATTTACAGATGATGGTATAGATAAGATTGCAGAAATTGCTTATAGAGTGAATGAGGAAGCGGAGGATATAGGTGCCAGAAGGCTATATACTGTAATGGAAAAAATACTTGAAGATGTATCATTTTATGCTACAAAGTATAGAGGACAAACTGTTACAATAGATGCAGAGTATGTAGAAAGGAAATTAGAGGATATACTGAAGAAGGAAGATTTAAGTAGATATATCTTATAAATAATTTTAAAATTACTTGATTACAAAAAAGGTTTATGATATACTTTAAAATGATTTTGTTTCAAAAAAGTTAAATAAGAGGAGGTGACTTTATTTGTCAGTTGTTAGTATGAAGCAGTTACTTGAAGCAGGTGTACATTTTGGACATCAAACTAAAAGATGGAATCCCAAGATGAAGCCTTATATTTTTGCAAGTAGGAATGGTATTTACATTATTGATCTACAGAAGACCGTGAAGATGGCAAATGAAGCTTATGAATTTGTAAGGGATTTGGCTGCAAAAGGGGGGAAAATTCTTTTCGTAGGCACAAAGAAACAAGCTCAGGAGACTATTGAGAGAGAGGCCAAGAATTGTGGTATGTTCTACATGAACCAGAGATGGCTTGGTGGTACACTTACCAACTTTTCTACCATTAAGAAGAGGATTCAGAGGCTAAAAGAACTTGAGAGAATGGAAGAAGAGGGTGTATTCGAGGTGCTTCCAAAAAAGGAAGTAATAAAGCTTAAAAAGGAGTACTCGAAGCTTAAAAAGTATTTAGATGGTATAAGGGATATGGATGATCTTCCAGATGCTCTCTATGTTGTGGATCCAAAAAGGGAATACATCGCTGTTGCAGAGGCAAATAAGCTTGATATTCCAGTGGTTGCTATTGTAGACACAAATTGTGACCCGGACCTTATTGACTATCCTATCCCTGGAAATGATGATGCGATAAGGGCTGTTGCACTTCTTACAAATATAATATCAACTGCAGTTATTGAAGGTAAGAGAATTGGTGGAATAGAGGAAGAAGTAAAGGCTCAGGAGGAAAAAGAGAAAGAAATAGTCGAAGAAGTAGAAGCTGTAGAATCAGAAGATGAAAAAAATACATCAGAGAAAACTCCAGAGAGCGAATATATTGACGAAGTGATAGAAGAAATATAATGGAAATGGAGGAGTTATGATATGGAAATTACAGCATCTTTGGTAAAAAAGTTGAGAGATGAGACAGGCGCTGGCATGATGGATTGTAAAAAGGCTCTTGTAGAGGCAGAGGGTGATTTAGAGAAGGCAAAAGAGATTTTAAGAAAAAAAGGTATTGATGCTGCCTCTAAAAAAGCAGGTAGGGCAACAAGTAATGGAAGGATTGAATCCTATATTCATATGGAGGGGAAGATTGGCGTACTTATTGAAGTAGGATGTGAAACTGATTTTGTAGCAAGAACCGATGATTTTAAACAACTTGCAAAGAATCTTGCTATGCAAATTGCTGCTATGAAGCCTGTTTATGTAAGTAGAGACTCTGTTCCACAAGATGTAATAGAAAAAGAAAAGGAAATATACAAAGCACAGATTCCGCCTGATAAGCCAGAACAGGTAATAGAAAGAATTTTAGAAGGTAAGCTAGAGAAGTTCTTTGAGGAGAATTGTCTTTTAGAGCAGGTATATATAAGGGATGAAGAAGGAAAAATAAAAGTAAAGGATTATATTTCTGAAACTATTGCAAAGCTCGGGGAAAATATCGTGGTGAAAAGATTCACACGTTATGAACTCGGTGAGGAGAGTGAATAACTTAGATACACCTAAATATAAGCGTGTTGTTCTTAAATTAAGTGGAGAATCTCTTGCAGGGGATGGAGAGTTTGGTATCGATTTTAAAATGTTGGATTATATTGCCTCTGAGATTGAGAGTATAAAGAGGTTTAATATTGAACTTGCTATTGTAATAGGAGGGGGGAATATAATAAGAGGTGCAACAATAGAAAAGGAGGGCATAAAGAGGGCAACAGGGGATTATATGGGAATGCTTGCCACAGTTATAAATGCACTTGCACTTCAAGATGTACTTGAAAAGAGAGGAATACCCACAAGGGTTCAGACCTCTATTGAAATGAAAGCGATTGCTGAACCTTATATAAGACGGAAGGCTATAAGGCACTTGGAGAAGGGTAGAGTTGTAATATTTGCAGGAGGTACTGGTAATCCGTATTTTACTACAGATATGGCAGCAGCCCTTAGAGCCTTAGAAATAGGAGCCGATGTGGTGCTTAAGGCTACCAAGGTAGATGGTGTTTATGAGAGAGATCCTGTAATCTTTACAGATGCCTTGAAATTCGATACGATAAGGTTTATAGAGGTGTTAAATAAGGACTTAAAAGTAATGGATGCCCCTGCAATATCTCTTTGTATGGAGAATAGTATTCCCATAATAGTATTTAACCTTAAAAAAGAAGGAAATATAGAGAAGGTTATTTTGGGAGAAAAAGTAGGAACTCTTGTAGAGGGGTGATATAGGTGGTACTTGAAAGGATCTATAAAGAAACTGAAGAAAAAATGAAAAAGAGCTTAGAGATATTCAAAGAAGAACTTGCAAAAATTAGGGCAGGAGTTGCATCACCTGCTATCTTAGATGTCGTAAAAGTGGAATACTACGGGGAAGAAATGCCTGTTAAGCAACTTGCTACTATTTCTGTACCAGAGCCTCGGCTTATAGTTATTCAACCATGGGATAAAAATTCTCTTCCTGAAATAGAAAAGGCTATCTGGAGAGCAAATTTAGGTTTAAATCCTTCAAATGATGGGTCAATAATAAGAATTCATATTCCAGAGCTCACAGATGAAAGACGAAAAGAGCTTGTAAAACTTGTAAAAACTGAGGCAGAACATGCAAAAGTGAGCGTGAGAAATGTTCGCAGAGAAGCTATAGAAAAGCTTCGTAAAGCAAAAAAAGATAGTAAAATTACAGAAGATGATGAAAGAAAAGGAGAAGAAAAGATCCAAAAAATAACAGATAAGTATATAGAAGAAGTAAGTAAGATTGCAGAGGCAAAAGAAGAAGAGATTAATAAATGATAGATAATAAAAAGTTTTCAAATCTTCCTTCTCATGTAGCCATCATAATGGATGGGAATGGGAGGTGGGCTAAGCTTAGAGGGCTAAATAGATTTTTTGGGCATGAAGAAGGCGTGAAAAGGGTAAGAGAGATTGTAAAAACCTCTATAGAAGTAGGTGTCAATACTCTTACCCTTTATTCTTTTTCTACAGAAAATTGGAAAAGGCCTGAAAAAGAGGTAAGATTTTTACTTTCCCTTTTTAAAAATGTGTTTCAAAACGAGATTAATGATTTAAAAGATAAAGAGGTAAGGGTAAGAGTATTGGGAAGAAGAGATGAGAGAGTTGAGCCTATATTAAAGGAAATAGAACTTTTAGAGAGAGAAACTCAATATGGAAAAAAATTAGATTTAAATATTGCATTAAATTATGGAGGAAGGGCAGAGATTGTAGATGCAATAAAAAAGATACTTATGGAGAAAAAGTATAACCCAGAAGATATAAATGAAGATATTATATATAAATATCTTTATTTCCCCAATATGCCAGACCCTGATCTTGTGATAAGAACTGGAGGGGAAATAAGAATTAGCAACTTTCTTCTTTGGGAGATCGCATACTCTGAGCTCTGGTTTACAGAGACCCTCTGGCCTGATTTTGGGAGAGAAGAATACTTAAAGGCCCTAAAGGATTATGGTAAGAGAAAAAGAAGGTTTGGAAAAGTAGAGAATAATGCTTAGACATCGTCTTCTTACCTCATTGATAGGCGTACCCCTTATTATATGTATAGTATACGTCGGAGGATATTATTTTTTTATTTCTCTTCTTGCAATTATCTTAATAGGTACATATGAATTTTTTAATATTATGAAAAATAAAAGAATAGAATATTCCCTATATGGTTCTTTTATTTTAAATGCACTTATTCCCATTTTTATATTTATAGGAAAGCAGAAATTTATTCTTTTTTTAATTATTATTTTTATTTTTTTTTCTTCTTTTTGGAAGGCCCTTATAAAGGTTGATATAAATAAACTAATCGAGAAGGTAAGCCTGGAGATATTTTCTGCATTTTACGTTTCATTGTTTCTTTCTCATTTCTTATTGATAAGGAGGCTTTCTAATGGAGCAAAGCTTGTCATTTTACTGTTGGGTATAGTATGGTTAAATGATTCCTTTGCCTATTTTGTTGGAAAGAAGTGGGGAAGGATTAGAATAAATAAACATGTGTCACCCAATAAGACAGTAGAGGGTGCAATAGGTGGATTTTTAGGGGGTGCTACCACTGCACTTATATTTGGTTATTTTTTTCACTTTAACCTTTTATTGGTCTTTCTATTGGCAATCATTGTAATAACCTTTTCTCAAATCGGAGACCTTATAGAGTCTGCATTTAAGAGAGAAGTGGGACTTAAAGATGCAGGAACTATATTACCAGGTCATGGAGGAGTGCTTGATAGGTTCGATGGGCTTATTTATGGAGCCCCGGTTTTTTATTATCTTATTATTTTTATATTTAAAAGTTTAGGAGGTTGAGTTGCTTACACTATTTGCTTTTTTATTTGTTATAGGATTGCTGGTATTTTTTCATGAATTAGGCCATTTTCTTGTTGCAAAGTGGTCAGGTATATTGGTTTATACATTTTCTTTTGGTTTTGGCCCAAAACTCTTTGGGTTTAAATGGGGAGAGACAGAATATGTAGTATCGCTTTTGCCATTGGGAGGATATGTAAAAATGGCAGGAGAAGATAAAGAAGAAGATGAGAATGTTCCTGAAAATCGGAAATTCAATACAAAACCTATTTGGATAAGAGCCTTAATAGTAGTAGCAGGTCCTTTTATGAATTTTATCCTTGCGATAGTTATCTTTTCCCTTTTGTTTATGTCTTATGGAGTTCCTTCTGTTCAGCCTATTATAGATAAGGTGATCGAAGGTGGTCCTGCTTATATAGCAGGCATTCAGCCTGGTGATAAAATTATAGAAATTAATGGTAAAAAAGTGACCTTGCCTGAAGAAATAGCGCGCATAGTAAATGAAAGTCTGGGCAAAAAACTTAAGATTACTGTAGAGAGAAATGGAAAACATCTAACTTTTGAAGTAACTCCTATATGGGACAATGAACTTAAAAGGGCAAGACTCTTTATTCTTTTTAAAGTGGTAGTGGAAAGGTATCCATTTATTCCTGCTGTAAAAAAGGGAATCTATACCACATTTATAATACTTCAACTTATTATAGTAGGATTATGGAAGATTATTACAGGAAGTGCGCCTCTTGAGGTAGCAGGACCTTTGGGTATAGCTCAGATGGCAGGTGAGGCTGCAAAATCTGGATGGGTAAACCTTCTTAATTTCTCAGCCCTTCTGAGTGTATATATTGGATTCTTAAACCTTTTACCATTACCTGTACTGGATGGAGGAGTGCTTTTACTTTTAGGTATTGAAAAATTAAGAGGTAAGCCCCTTGAAAAGGAGAAAATGCAGATAATTTATTATATAGGTATATCTATACTGCTTATACTTTTTCTATTTGGTACCTATAGTGATCTCTTAAGGATTTTTAAATAAGTATATGTTGGTAGAGAGAAGAAAGACAAAAAAGATTCGGGTAGGAAATATATATATAGGTGGTGGGGCTCCTATAATTGTACAGTCTATGGCTAGTTTATCCCCTGTATATATAGAAGAAGTATATAAAGAAATAAGAGAGCTAGAAGAGGTAGGATGTGAACTTATAAGAGTTGCCGTACCTGATAAAGAGTCTGCTGAAGCTCTTGGTGAATTAAAGGGGAAAATAAATATTCCCCTTGTTGCAGATATACATTTTGATTATAGGCTTGCAATATTAGCTATCGAACAGGGGGTAGATAAAATTCGCATAAATCCAGGAAATATAAAAGATAAGAATCATCTTTTGCAAATTATAAAAAGGGCAAAAGAAAGGGATATAGCCATAAGGATAGGCATAAATAGTGGATCAATGCCTTTAGATATTGTAGATAAGCATGGAGGGGTAACTCCAGAGGCTATGGTGGATGCTGCATTGCGTTATATAGATTTCTTTGAAGCGAACGATTTCGGAAATTTGATAATCTCCATAAAGGCATCAGATGTAATAACTACAGTAAAAGCAAATAGACTCCTGTCAGATTCTACCCATTATCCTTTGCATTTAGGTATTACAGAGGCAGGGCCATATGTAGAGGGGAGTATAAAATCTGCCATAGGTATAGGGATACTTTTAGCTGAAGGGATAGGGGACACTATAAGAGTTTCTCTTACAGCATCTCCTACTAAAGAAGTAGAAGTGGCATATAATATATTGAAATTTTTGGATATTCGGAGGAGGGGACCTGAGATTATCTCCTGTCCTACGTGTGGGAGAAAAGAGGTAGATGTAGAGAATTTAGTTGCAAGGGTATGGAATAAAGTAAAACATATAGATTTACCTATAAAAATTGCTATTATGGGTTGCCCGGTAAATGGCCCAGGGGAAGCGAAGGATGCAGATATAGGGGTTGCAGGGACAAGGGATGGATATGCTATTATATTTCGAAGAGGAAAAATATTAAAAAGGGTAAAGAGTGAAGAGGTAGAAGGTGAGATCTTGCATCTTATCGAGGGGATTGAATGAATATATCTGTATTAATACCTGCTTATAATGAAGAAAAGACTATTGGAAATGTAATAGATGCTGCAAAAAGGTGCAAAATCGTAGATGAGATTATAGTTATAGATGATGGATCTAAAGACAATACCTATAAGGTTGCAAGTAATACAGGTGTAAGGGTAATACGTTCTCCTCGAAATCTTGGAAAAGGAGGGGCCTTAAAGAAAGGAATTGAAGAATCTAAAGGGGACATTCTGGTTTTTTTAGATGCAGATCTCATAGGAATACGTCCGGAGCATATAGAGAACCTCGTAAAACCTATTATAGAAAGAGATGTAGGGATGACAGTGGGAATATTCAGAAAGGGTAGAAAAACTACAGATCTTTCTCAGTATCTTACACCTTTTCTTTCAGGTCAAAGGGCAATAAAAAGAGATTTACTTTCTAAGTTTGACAAAATTGAATTTACAAAGTATGGAATAGAAGTAGCTCTTACTATGTATGCAAAAAGGGAAAATATTAAGGTAGAATTTGTAGATCTTTATGATGTTACACATCTTATGAAAGAGGAGAAACGTGGATTAATTAAGGGTTTTTTAGAAAGATTGAAGATGTATTATCAATTATTACGACAACTCTTTGTCAGATATTAATTTTTTTCTTACAAAAAATAATCTTCTCTATTGCAAATTGTCCTCTTTTGTGATATACTTACCAATTGCGTATAAATTGACCTTTGAAAAATTTGTTTTTAACTTATAAGAGGGTGGTGAGTGCATGCAAAGCCGAGAATTAGAGAGAAAGAGTTTTGGAAAATCCCCTAAAGTTTTAGATGTTCCTGATCTCATTGCAATACAAAAAGATTCTTATGAGTGGTTCCTTCAAAAAAATGTGCCTCCTGATAAGAGAAAAAAACAAGGCCTTCAGGAATTGCTTATGGATACTTTTCCCATAGTAGATTATACAGGAAATTTAGTATTAGAATTTGTGGAATACAATGTGGGAGAACCAAAATATACTCAACAAGAAGCATATGAACGTGGTACAAGTTATCAAGTACCACTTGAAATTACTTTAAGATTGAGAAATAAAATAAAAGATGAGATAAAAGAGCAAAAAATATTTTTTGGGGAAATTCCTCTTATGACCGATAAAGGTACCTTTATTTTCAACGGAGCAGAGAGGGTTGTAGTTAGTCAACTTATAAGGTCCTCGGGTGCATACTTTTATGAAAATACATCTTCCGGGGATTTACCTTTATATGGGTGTAAAATCATTCCAAAGGTAGGTTCCTGGATTCAATTTGACATGGAAAGTGATGGCGTAATATATGTAAAATTTGATAAAAGAAGGAAGATTCCTATTACTATCTTCTTAAGGGCATTAGGGTACGGAACAAATGAAGAAATTCTATCTCTTTTCCCATATAAAGAAGAGATTGAAGCTACTATAAAAAAGGATCCTACCAGTTCTTA
>JALVIU010000313.1 GCA_027028665.1 Candidatus Atribacteria bacterium
TTGTAGAGCCTTTGGCAGAGGTATTTGTTATAACCCCTATTTGTGCACACACTTTATATTCTCGCTCCCTCGTAATAAGGGGCGATAGGAGAATAGAAATTACTTTAATTGAACCAGAAAAGGATGTACTCCTTACATATGATGGACAGGAGAGTCTAAATATTTCCTATAAAAATAGGGTGATCATAGAGAAATATTCAAAGAGGATAAAGATTGTGAGATTTTATGAGGCACACTTCTTTGATGTGTTAAGAGAAAAGTTGGGATGGGGTTAAGAGAGTTAATTGTAAGGAATTTTTCCTTGATTGATAATATAGATATTGAATTTACCCCTGGCCTGAATGTGATAACAGGGCAGACAGGGGCAGGTAAGACCCTTTTGCTCAAGGCGATTGAATTTGCATTAGGGGCAAGATTGGATAGTAAATATGTAAGACCTGGCGAGAGAGGGAGTGTTACACTCTTGATGGACGTGCCAGAGGGTTGGGAAGATATGTCCCAAGATGATGATGAGCTTATTGTAAAACGGGAGATAGATAAGACAGGAAGGACAAAGATGTACATAAATGGAGAGCTTGTGCCACAGGCAAAGGCAAGGGAGCTTTTTTTCAAGGTTTTTGAATTTCATGGGCAGTTTTCCAATATATCTCTTCTAAATAAGAAATACCAGACAGATATATATGATATGTTTTTAGGTGAAGGGGCAAGGAAGATAAAGTCAGATATAAGAGACACCCTTTTTCAACTTAAAGATCTGTATACTAAGCTGGAAGAGTTCAATGGAGATATGATAAATGAGGAGATCTCTTATCTTAGGGCACAGATCCAGGAATTTGAATCACTGGGAATAGATGGGACCTCTGAAGAAAAGCTAAAGGATGAAGAGAGGCTTTTAAGAAATGCAAAAGAGATAGTAGAGGGGCTTTCATTTTCTTATGATCTACTTTACGATAATGATACATCGGTGGTATCCCTCCTGGCAATGGTAAAGAGAGAGCTTGGTAAGATTTCTCGGTTTTCAGGTGATATAGAGAGGATAATGGATAGGATCGATACTGTATTTTTAGAAATAGAGGATATATCTGGTAAGCTCTATGACTTTAAGGAGAAGATGGATATAGATCAATCAAGATTGGATGAGATTGAAGGGATGCTCTCCCAGATATTTTTGTTAAAGCGTAAATATCGGGTGGGGGATTTAGAGGATATTATTTTATATATAGATAAACTAAAGGCAAAGTTGGATACCCTTTCTGAGAAAAAAGAAGATATAGATAAGATAAAGGAAGAAATAGGTAAGAAAAGAGAAAGGTTAAAAGAGCTTGCTCAGGAACTTTCAAGATTACGAAAGGAAAAACAAAAGGAAATAGAAGAAAAGGTGGAGAAGAATATAAGGGATTTAGGGCTACCCTATGCAAGATTTAAGGTTTCATTTACGAAAAACACAAAGGGTGAAGAGATAGATGGAGATTTTATTACAGAAGAGGGAAAAGAGGGGATAGAATTTCTCTTTAGTGCAAATCCAGATAGGACCCCTGATATCCTTTCTAAAATAGCATCAGGTGGGGAACTTTCACGTGTTATGTTGGGTATAAAATCTGTTTTTTCTCAACATTTACTTTCACAAAGAGTGCTTCTTTTTGATGAGATAGATCAAGGTGTGGGGGAGCGATTAGGAGATGTTGTAGGCAAAAAGTTAAAATCTTTATCTATAGATAATCAGGTAGTTGTGATTACACACCTTTCTCAGATTGCAAAATTAGCAGATAATCATATCTTTGTAGAGAAACACCTTTTAAATGGGAAAACTGTGATCTCTGCCAGAATACTTAGAGGAAATGAAAGAGAAAGTGAACTCTTAAGGATGCTTGGTGGAGAAGAACACATAAAAACCTTAAGGAGGGAATAGATCGTGTATAAAATATTGGTTATAAATCCTGGGGCAACATCTACAAAAATTGCTATATATGAAGATGAGAAAGAGATCTTTTCAAAAACTATATATCATTCTGCAGAAGAGATTGCAAAATTTGATAGGATAAGTGATCAATATAGCTTTAGAAAGGATACTATCCTCCGTACTTTGAAAGAGGCTGGAATTTCTATAGACGAACTCTCTGCTGTGGTAGGCAGAGGTGGTCTTTTAAAGCCATTGCCTGGTGGAACCTACCTGGTTAATGAGAAGATGTTAAAAGATCTAAGAGAGCGTCCCAGAGCAGAGCATGCATCAAATCTGGGTGCTCTGATTGCCCATGATATAGCATCATCTATAGGAGTGCCTGCATATATCGTAGACCCTGTTTGTGTGGATGAATTTGAGCCTATTGCACGTATTTCTGGTCTTCCAGAAATAGAAAGAGAGAGCCTTTCGCATGCATTAAATCTTAAGGCAATGGCCAAAAGATATGCAAAAGAAATAGGCAAGAGATATGAGGAACTGAATCTCGTTGTGGTTCATCTTGGTTCAGGTATCTCTGTTAGTGCACACAAAAAGGGGCGTATGATAGATGTGAATGATGCAAGCTCTGAGGGTCCATTTGCCCCTGAGCGTTCAGGTAGTGTACCTGCTCGAGCCCTTGTAAAGCTTTGTTATTCAGGAAAGTATACGGCACGTAAGATGGAGAAAAAGATCTTTGGTGAAGGTGGGATGTATGCATATCTGGGCACAAGGGATGCACGAGAGGTGGAAGAAAAAGTAAAGAATGGGGACGAATATGCAGCACTTATATATGAGGCCATGGCATATCAGGTAGCAAAAGAAATAGGTGCTGCATCTACTGTACTTATGGGTGATATAGATGCTATCATTATAGGCGGGGCCCTTGCATATTCTGAAATGTTTACAGGGTGGATTAAAGATAGAGTTTCCTTTATATCAAAGATAGTCCTTTATCCTGGAAGTGATGAGATGAGAGCCCTTGCACTTGGGGCACTTAGGGTCC
>JALVIU010000314.1 GCA_027028665.1 Candidatus Atribacteria bacterium
AGTATAAGGGCACCGATAAATCCTAATTCTTCCCCTATAACAGAAAATATAAAATCTGTATGTTGTTTAGGTATAAATTGAAGTTTACTTTGTGCACCCTTGAAGAGTCCATTTCCCCATAAGCCGCCAGAGCCTATGGCTATTTTTGACTGAATTACATTATAACCTGACTTTAATGGATCAAGCTCTGGATTTAAAAATACCAATATTCTAAATTTTTGGTAGTCCTTTAGAAAAAACCAAAGTAAAGGGGCGGAAAGCACAGATATAGCTATTAAAGAAAATATGTATTTCCACTTAATGCCAGATGCAAAAAGTATAGCAAATAGACTTACTATAAAGACCAGTGAGGTGCCTAGATCAGGTTCTTTAAATATGAGATAAGTGTAGAACCCGGTTACAAAAAATGCCTTTATTATTTGTATTATCTCGTCTTTTTCTGAAAACCTTACATTGGACAGGATCCTCGCAAGAATTAATATATTTGCAATCTTTGCAAATTCTGATGGCTGAATGGCAAATGGTCCAATGTTTAACCATCTTTTTGCACCATATATATGTCGACCATGTATAAGTACGAAGGCAAGAGAAATAATCCCTAATATGTATATCCAATAAGAATATTTATATAAGTATTCTGTATCTATAAATAAAGTAATGATTGCAAGGCTAATTCCAAGAATAGACCATATTATTTGTTTTTTAAATATAGATATAAGAGTAGGGTCTCCCTTTGCACAGCTATATAGGGCTATAAGTCCAAATATAGTAAGGGACAAACTTACCAAAAGAATTGAGTAATCAATTTTTCTCTTTTTCATCCTCTTCCTCAACTATGCCAAAGTATTTTTTTACAATTTCCTTGGTTATAGGGGCTGCTGCTTCTGAACCCTCTCCACCATTTTCAATAAGTACAACAAAGGATATTTGAGGGTTTTTGTATGGGGCAAAGCCTGCAAACCAGGAGTGTGGTTCTCCATGAGGATTTTGGGCAGTTCCCGTCTTTCCTGCATATGAGATTTCTTTTAGTTTCGACGCCCTTGCTGTTCCTCTTTCAACTACTAATTCCATTCCTCTTTTAATTATTTCGAAGTTTTTCTTTTCTATATTTATCTTTCTCTTTAGCTTTGGCTTACTTGTTTTTGTTATTTGTGGTACATATACCTTTCCGTTATTTATAATTATATTTATAAGATTTAGAATTTGTATAGGGGTAACAAGTGTAAAGCCTTGGCCTATAGACATATTTGCTGTATCTCCAGGATACCATATTTCTTTCAGTCTCTTTTTTTTCCATGAAGGGTTTGGAAGTAAACCTTTTTTTTCATTGGGAAGTGCAATTCCTGTTTTTTCTCCAAGCCCAAACAGTTTTGCATATTTGTATAGTTTATTTGGGCCTAAATAACCCCCTAATGTATAAAACTGAATATTGCATGAATTTTCTATTCCCTCTATAAGATTTAAATCTCCATGTCCAGATCTTTTCCAACAGTAAAAGTTTCTTCCCGCAATTTTCATTACTCCTCCACAGTATATCTCTTTATTTGGATTCCACCCTTCTTCTAATGCCCCTATAGCTGTGATCAGTTTAAAAATAGAACCAGGAGGATACACCCCTTGAATTGCCCTATTTGTAAGGGGATGCGCGGGATTTTTCATAGTATCTATCCACTCTTTTTTATGGACCTTTGTATCTACAAATATTTCTGGGTTATAATCGGGACTACTTGCCATTGCAAGTATCTCAAATGTTTTTGGATCACTTATAATAATTACACCTCTTTTTCCTTTAAGAAGAGACTCTATAAAAGATTGGAGTTGCATATCTATAGAGAGGTATAAGGGGTGACCTATTTCGGGATCTTTTCTTTCTATGATCTCAACCACCCTCCCAAAAGTATTTACCTCCACCTCTTCCCATCCTTTTTTTCCTCTAAGTTTTTCTTCGAAACTTTTTTCTATCCCACTTTTTCCTATCATATCATCGCCTCTGTATCCATATGGATCATCTTTTCTTTCCTTTAACTCTTTTAATGATATAAGTCCTGTATATCCTATAATATGGGATGCAAGATGTTTATAAATGTACTTTCTTTTTGGCTTTATTCCTATAATGACACCACTTAATTCGTCTTGATGCTCCTTGAGGCTTATGATCTCATTTATGGATAGCTTATCCTTTAGCAGGAATGCCTTATAAGAATAGCGTCCCCTTTTTTTTATTTTATCTTTAAGTTTTTCCTTAGAAATATGCAATATATTTTCTAATAGATTACTTGTTTTATCTAAGTCTCTATATGTTTCTGCTGGTATTATTGAGATATAAAAAGAAGATGTATTTGAAACAATTATATTTCCATTTCTGTCATATATAATACCTCGAGGAGGCTCTATAAGTCTTAGCCTGGTTCTATTTCTTAATGCCCTTTCTTTAAATATATCCTGTTCGATTATTTGTAATTGCCACAGTCTTAGAATTAAGAAGATAAATATAAAAGAAATGGCTATTCCTATAATAATTATTCTTGGTTTTAGATTTTCACGAAGTTTCATTGTTTGTCTCTACTTTTTGAATTAATTTTATAAAAATATATGATAATGGGCTAAATAAAAAATTAATGAGACTTAATTTTAATATGAGTATATGAGAATATATGCCAATATTTAGTATCTTGGCAAATATGAATTCGATTTCATACGTAAAAAAAGAGCCTAAAAATATAATAATCGGTAAAGCGATTTTTATATAGTCTTTACTTAGCACTTCTTTGAAATATGATATTATATATGTTATAATTGCATGAGAAAGCATAAATAGACCTATTGTATCTCCTGAAAATAGATCCTCTAATAAACCTATAGTAGTACCAAATAAAATGCTTTTTTTTAAATTTAAAGAAATGGCAATAGAAAGTGTTAATATAAGTAATATATCAGG
>JALVIU010000315.1 GCA_027028665.1 Candidatus Atribacteria bacterium
AATGTTGCCCGTGCCACTCGTTCAAAAGAGATCTTTGCAACATTTGCTGTAACATAAAGTACTACACCTATAGGAGGGGTAATAGTACCAATCATGAGATTAAGGATTATAATAAGGCCAAACTGAATAGGAGATATACCAAGAGAATGAGAGATGGGTAAAAGAATAGGAACAAGGATCATCATAGCTGCAATAGCCTCCATAAATAGTCCTACAAATAAAAGAAACAGATCTATAATAAGTAAGATAACTAAAGGACTTGAAGAGATAGATGTAAGCATTCTACCCATCGTCTGCGGAACTTGAGCCACAGAGAGATTCCATCCAAAAAGCACGGCAGTCATTACAAGAGCAAGGACTACACCATTTGTCTCCACTGTGGAAAGAATCATCTTAGGAAGGTCACGAAATGTAATTTCCTTGTATATAAATATACCAAGGATAAGGGCATAAAATGCAGCAACCACAGCTGCCTCTGTAGGGGTAAATACGCCAGAAAGGATACCAAAAAGCAGTATAATAGGAGCCAATAGGGCCCAAAAGGCCTCCTTAAAACTCTTCCAGAGCTCTTTTGGGGCAGGAAACTTCCTCTTTGGATAATTCCTTTTCTTTGCTATAAAATATACCATTAACATAAGCGAAAGTCCCATAAGGAGACCAGGGATTATTCCACCTATAAAAAGACCTCCTACAGAAGTGTCTGCAAGGACACCATATATGATCATGGGAAGACTGGGGGGAATAATAGGACCAATAGTTGCAGATGCTGCTGTAACTGCACAAGAAAAATCCACATCATACCCCTTTTCCTTCATTGCCTCTATCTCAATAGTACCAAGCCCTCCTGCATCTGCAACAGCTGCACCGCTCATACCTGCAAATATAATACTTGCCACAATATTGGCATGACCAAGACCTCCTGTTACCCAGCCAGATAATGTATCTGCAAAATCAAATATTCGCCTTGTCACCCCCGAATGATTCATTATATTACCCATAAGAATAAAAAAGGGTGCGGCAAGTAAAGGAAAGGAGTTTGCAGCCATGGCAATCTTCTGAGGCACAATAAGAGGCATAAAATCCCTCATAAATACATAAAGTAATGAAGAAAATCCCAAAGTTACATATATAGGCATCCCAGAAAGTAGAAGTATTACCCATATTATAAGTATAAATATCATCTTACTTGCTCCTTTTTTCTAAACATCTCTATAAAGTCTAAAATAGTATAAAAAAGGATAATAGCACTGGCTATAGGAACTATTGCATATATATAGGCATAGGTAAAGAAAAGAGTTACAGTAGGTACATCTACGCTTCGTGCAGCCATCCTTATACCCAGGTATATAAGCATACTTATAAAGAAAATGACAATAAGGTGTGTTATTATCTCTATAATAAATTTTATACTTTTAGGTAAGCTTTTCAAGAGAAACTCTACCCTTATATGCGTATTATGTCTTGTCGCTAATGTCCAACCCAAAAAAGATACCCATATAAATATATAGCGAGATAACTCCTCTGACCACACAAGGGGAGAATTTAGTACATACCTAAAAAAGATCTGCATAAGGACTACGGCAAAAAGGATAATGAATAACACTATTATTACAAAATCTACAAATCTATCAAGAACCTTTCTTATCTTTTTTGCTTTCTCCATACCTTTTCCTTTCTAATCCCCTTAACCACCCTCCCCCAACCCCTTCCTAACCAGGGAGGAGAAATGTATAGGATCTACTCTTCCCCTTTTGAAGGGGAGGTTGGGAGGGGCTGGCCTTACCTATGTATCAATTATTTGATCTCTTCGATCTTTTCCCACATACCTTTTCCCCATTTCTTTTCAAACATTTTAGGCACAACCTTTAATACAGCAGCTCTAAACTCTTCTACATTAGGTTTAATTATAATCATGCCTTTTTCTTTAAATTTATTTAATAAGGACTTCTCTTTATCTAATATCTGTTCATTATTCCACTTAATTCCATTTTGTACCGCAGCTTCTACAATTTTCTGATCCTCTGGGGAAAGTTTTTTCCAGAATTTTTCATTTATAACTACAAGTCTCGGAGTAATAATATGTCCTGTAAGTACCAGATACTTCTGTACTTCATAGAATTTTGCAGCATCTATGGTAGGAAGTGGGTTTTCCTGGCCATCTACTACATGCTGTTTAAGAGCCAAATAAAGTTCATTGAAGTTCATTGGTGTAGGTTTTGCACCCCAGGATTTGGCCATAGCCATAAACACCTCATTTTCTGGAACTCTTAGTTTAAACCCCTTCATATCAGCAACTGATCTTACTTCTTTATCTGTTGTGGTGAGCTGCCTTACACCATAATATGTGGTACCAAGGATTCTCATGCCTCTCTTCTTAATAAGCTGGGCATTGAAATCTTGACCAATAGGACCATTCATAGCTTTCATAAGGTGATCCACGCCACGCCATATATATGGTGCCTCAATTATAGATATGGAAGGTACCCACTGACCAAAGTTTGCAGCACCTTCTGTAACCATCTCTTGCATACCATTTGCCACTGCCTCAATCATATCACGGGAGCCACCAAGCTGTCCCCCAGGATATGCCTGTATCTCAATTCTACCATTTGTCTTTTCTTTTACCTCTTTAGCAATAATGCTAATCATCTGAACTGATGGATGGTTTGGTCCAAGTACATCACCCCATCTAATTACGATCTTTCCCCCTGCCAATGCAGCAACTGAAAATAGGCTAAATACAAAAACAACCAAAAGCAAAAGAATAAATCTCTTCATTTTAAATCCCTCCTTTTTTATCCTTCTACTACTCTACCGAGGTAATAGTAGTAGATCTATTCTTTTCCCTCAAATTAAAATATTCTATAAGCTTCTGTTTTGAGGTATCTATATGTTCTGTTAAGATCTTTTTTGCTTTATTTTTATCTCTCTTCAATAGGGCATCAAGAATGGCCTCATGATGAGGAATAGCGGTTTTACTTGAGGGAAACCGTGAGGTAATACGCTGTACTTTAAGGAGTGCAACACCTACTATATCCATAAGCTTATGTAAAAGAAAGTTCTCTGTAGCTTTTATAAGCTCTAAGTGAAAATTAAAATCATTTAATGCAAATACCTCTGGATCATCTATATTTTCTTTCATAATTTCTATATATCTTTTGAGGTTTTCTGCATGTTCTGGTGTGAGTTTATCGATTACTATATCCACTGCACCAATTTCAAGGATCTTCCTGAGTTCCATAAGGTCGATAAATTCATCCTTATCTATTACCATAAACATCCTGAGGGCATCTAAGAATCTCTCAAGATTCAAGGTACTTACTCTGGGTCTTTCCCCATGAGAGATATCCACTATACCCATAGTCTCAAGTCTCCTTAGAGCCTCCCTCACCGTGGAACGACTTACATTAAGCGCCTGCGCCATTTCTATCTCTGAGGGTAAGTAGTCATTAGGTTTTAGGGCATTCTGAATAATAAGGTCTTGTATTTGTTCCATTACATATTCTTGTCTGCTTTTTCTTTTAAGAGGCTTCATAACATCACCAATGATATGATTTCGGATATCGGACATCTTATCTTAAATTATATCATTTTTTTCAAAAAAGTCAACAGTGATAATTTATTTTAAGTAAATTTTTAAAAATTAAATCTCTGGGGATAGCTATGAAAGAAGTTTCTCCAATACATATGAGAGTTCCTTTGCCCTATAAGGTTTAAACATCACTTCTTTGACAAAGGGAAACTCTTTTCTCAAGGCATCTATCTGGATATCTGTAAACCCTGTAGATATAAGAACCCAAGGTGGATTATCAAATAAGGAAAGTCTTCTAAGCACCCCTTTTCCATCAAGTCGAGGCATTATCATATCCAGGATAACAAGATCTACATTTTCTTTTTTCAATATCTCTAATGCTTCAATACCGTCTTTTGCCACTTCTACACTGTAGCCCATACCGTTTAATATCATGCTCCACATTTTTCTTAACTGATCTTCATCATCAACGAAGAGAATTTTTCCATTTCCCTTTTTTAAGGACTCTATTTTCTCCTCTTTTGGAGGCATTCCTTTGGCAGGTACCTCTGCCTTTGGTAGGGAAATAGTAAATACTGTACCCTTCCCCTTTTCTGAAGATACCTTTATTTCGCCACCCATATATGTTATTACACTGTGCACTATAGCAAGCCCCAGACCTGTACCTTTCTTATTCTTGTGTTTTTTGGTAGTAAAGAAAGGTTCGAATATTTTTTTCATTATGTCCTTATCCATTCCACATCCGGTATCTTTTACATCTATTATGTATTCATCATCTTTTTCTCTAAGGATTATCTCTATACTTCCTTCATTTTCTCCTATAGCATCTCTGGCATTTAATAAAAGATTTAAAAATACTTGTGCAAGATATGCCTCAGAACCCTTTACATAGGCGACATCTGGCTCATGTATAAATTTTAAGGAGATCGTCTTTGGAAAAGTTCTACTTGCCATATTAATAACATTTTCTATTATAGAAACAATATCTACCACAGCATTCTTTACATGGGGATCTCTTCTTGCAAATAAAAGAACTTCTTTCGTAAGCGCCTTCCCATTCTCTATGATATCTACAATTTTATCTATATATTCTTCTCGTTTCTTTGGATCAGGAGTAAATCTATAAAGATCAATATATCCAATCATAGCACTTAATAGATTATTAAAATCGTGAACAAGGCCACTTACTAAGGACCCTATGGTTTCCATTTTTTGCAACCTTACAAGCTGATCCTGGAGTTTCTTTTTCTCTCTCATATCACGAGCAATAACTATTACTTCTCTTTCTCCGTTTACATCTACACTACCTATGCTTACCTCAACTGGCACTCTTGTCCCATCTTTCCTTATATTTTCTGTAATAACCATATATTTTTTCTTTCTCAAAATGCTATCTTTTATATCATCCATTTGCTTTTTTATAAACTCTTCTGGCACAAGTTTATAGGCACTCATGCCAATAAGCTCATCCTTTGTATATCCTAAAAGTTCACATGCTGCTTTGTTTACATCTATTATCCTACCATCTGAGCATTTTTCGAAAAAAATGGCATCATATGCATTATTAAAAAGTTTGTTAAATCTTTCTTCTTTTTCTTCAAGCTCTTTTTGAATTTCTACCTCGCGGGTTCTATCGAGTGCAAAATCCAAAAAAACAGGGAGATTTTCAATATAAACAAGTTTTGCCTTTATTTCCAAGTATTTCCTTGTTCCATCTGGTAAGAGGATCTCATGTATAACAGATACTCCTCTTGTAAAACCTCTATCAAGTGCTATATTTATCTCAGAAACTAATTTATCCCTGTTTTCAGGGGGAACAAAGTCAAGTATATTCCTCCCTACAAACTCATTTTCAGTGAAAAATCCCATTATCTTTAACATTTCTTTATTTGCATAAACCACCTTAAAATCTACATATGCAAATAAGCCTATGGGGATTTTATCTATAAGTTCTCCAAATTTTTTCTTTATTTTTTCCTGAAACTTTTCAATAAATACCTTATCCTCTATATCGAAAGAGACTTTCTTTTTCACGAAGCTCCTCCCAAAGTCCTATACATATATCTTTTAGTTTATCTCTCACAGAAGAGGCATAAGGATTATAAAGCTCAATTGCCTCAAACAAGAGGTCAGAATCCTCACCTAACATTTTATAAAGTTCTAACAAAAGTTCATATGAGGGTAAAGAAAGTTCCTCTTCTTTTATATCAAGATGTTTTATTACTCGAGCAATAAATTGTGTAATTACTTGTGTCCTGCTCATCGCCTTATCATGTTCCTCTGGACTCATAATAAAAACCTTTAATCTAAGCTCTTCTTCTAAAAATTTTCTAATGATCTCTATTTTTTCATTTCTAACCCTTACAGGGGTAAGTACCATCTTCAACCCCTCTATGCCGTATCTTCCACTTTGAGGCCCAAATAAGGGATGGGTACCTAATATTTCTATATTATCAGGTAACCTGGAAAGCATTACTTTAGTGGGATATATCTTCACAGAGGCTACATCCATGATTAGAGTCCCAGGCTTTAAATGACCTTTTATATCTTCAATAATCTGTGGAATTACAGGGATAGCAACTGAAATAATAACAATATTAGACTCAGCGAGGAGCTCTGAAAGAGAAACAAATTCACCTCCCAGTTCTTTCGCAAGTGCTACTCTCTCAGTTCTGCTTGTGACCTTGACATCAAAATAGGGAGATAAATGCTTTAACATAAATTGACCAAAGGGTCCAAACCCTATTATGCCGATCTTCTTAATCATTACTATTCCTTTACGGTTTTTGTAGCTAAAATATCTACTCCGAGCCCTAAAACATTCTTTATAATAACATCCCCTCTGGCTATTGGTGGCTCTACTGTAACTTTTTCTATCTCTCGCATTACATCAAATAGTTTTTCCTTGGGGATAGGCTTTTCTGTTTTTACAGGAAGACGTCTCTCTTTTTTAGATATTATTTTACATGTGGTGGTAAGTATCCTCTCTGGACTCTGTACTTCTTTTACAGCATAATCCTGTCCCCGAGGGCATTTATTACCAAAAACCTTTACATTGTCTCCATCTATAATAATCTCAAGATCACATCCTACAGGACATGCGATGCAAGTAAGTGTAATAACCCTGGGCACCTTATTCTACCTCCACCTTAATTTCTCCTTTTATCTCTTCAAGCATAGATGGTGTTATCTCTATCTCTACCATTTCTGCAGGTCTTAATGCAGGATATGTACGCTTAAATACCGTTTTATTTTGATCATGTATTATCACTTTTGCACCTACAGAGGGTTTAGCTACACGCACATAAAGTGTAAAAGGTTCATCAAAGTAATCCATATTTATCCTCTGAGGTATCAGTACCCTTACATCCTTTCCAGGAAGTATAGGTATAAATTTACCATGAGGTTTATACCCCCTATCAATAGCCTTTGATACTACCATGGAACTCTTTACAGCATTATCCACAAGGTCAAATATAGCTGCCCCATTTCCCACTGCATAAAATCCAGGAATAGGAGTAGAAAAGTATTGATCCACTATAGGTCCACGGGTGGATTCAAGTATAGGGATTTCTGCTTTTTTAAGAAGTTCTACCTCAGGCAAAAGGCCTACCGAGAAAAGTACCGTATCTACATTATATGTGTAGTCTGTACCCTCTATAAATTCCCCATTTTCATCTACCTTTGCTACAACAACCTCTTTTACCCTATTATCCCCCTGAATAGTCTTTACCCCATAAGAGGTGAGAAGAGGGATATCAAAGTCTCTAAGACACTGATTTATATTACGGGAAATTCCTCCCGCATAAGGCATTATCTCTATTACTGCCTTTACATCTACACCCTCCAACTTGAGTCTTCTTGCCATTATAAGCCCTATATCTCCAGAGCCTACTATCAGGGCACTTGTACCGATCTTAAATCCTTGAATATTTGTCATATACTGTGCCTGTCCTGCTACATATTCACCAGGGAGCCTCTTTCCAGGGATACCTACAGCACCACGAGGTTTTTCTCTTGCACCTACTGCAAAAACTACGGCATCCGGGGTAAGTCTCTTATAACCACCCTCTCCTGCAACAATAACCTCTCTTTCCTTTGTTACATCCACCACCATACTGTTTAACTGTACATCTACACCAAGCTCATATATCTTTTCTTCAAGCATCTCAGAGAATTCAGGGCCTGTCAATTCAAGCCCAAAGTAATGAAGCCCAAATCCGTTATGGATACACTGGGGAAGTACTCCTCCAAGCCTCTCTGCACGCTCTATTAAAGTAACATCTTTTCCCTTTTTCTTTAGCTCAATAGCAGCCATCATACCGGAAGGTCCACCACCTATTACCACTATCATCTTTTATCTCCTTCCTTTGTATAACCTACGATATAGTTGGATTTCTTTCCAAACTTGGTTACCTCATGTGGAGGTATCCCTAATTCCTTTGCCATTATATCTATAATCCTCGGAAGACAAAAACCCCCCTGGCATCTTCCAGCAGTTACTTTAATCCTCCTCTTTAGGGCATCTACATCCCTTGCCCCAGGGGTCATATGGATAGCATCTATAATCTCCTTCTCACTTATATGCTCACACCTACACACAATATGCCCATACCTCGGATCCTGCTTTATAAGAGCATCTCTCTCCTCTATGGGAAGATACCTCAGTGTAGGAGGAAATTTGTATGTAGGGTCCCAATCCTCTTTTTCCTTAAGCTCGATAAGTTCTCCCGTAAGATCTCTTACCATTTCTGCAATAGCAGGTGCTGCTGCAAAACCAGGAGATTCAATCCCTGCCACATTTATCATACCCTTTAGGGTTTGGGAATGGGCAATATGGAAATCCCCTGTAGGGCCAGATGCCCTAAGACCTGCAAAACTCATTATTGTATATTTCTCAAAGGGAAAATCAAACAATTT
>JALVIU010000316.1 GCA_027028665.1 Candidatus Atribacteria bacterium
TTTTACCCCTGCCTTATATGCCGGTGTATCTTCAATAGGAGATATAACAGTAAGCACACCATCTTTCATAGTAATCCATATTCCAAGACCTCCAAATTCACCCTTTAAGAGGTCTTCCTCTTCTCTTTTCAAACTCTCTGGATCCTCATAATAGCTATATGGATCATCTAAAGAATTTACAAGCCCCTCTATTGCACCTTTTAATAGATCTTGTTCACTTACGTTCTTTTTTATATATTTGCTTTGAATAATTCTTATAGCTTCTTCTAATAGATCAAAACTATATTTTTCCTTGGAAAAAACATTTACCGATATAAATGATAAAAGTAACGCAAATATAATAATCCATGTAATTCTTCTCATCTTATACCTCCATAATTAAAATATTATAACCACTGAAGGGGATCTACGGGGGCAGTATCTACCCTTACTTCAAAATGAAGGGTAGGTTCCCCTGTCTTTGGGCTCAATCCTACAGTTCCGATAGTAGTACCCCTCTTTACTACATCATGACTTTTTACAAATATATCTTTTAGGTAGGCATATATTGTAGCTATATTACCCCCATGATATATAATAATGAGCTTTCCAAGTCCTCTCATAGAACCTACATAAACAACCTCTCCATCTGCTGCTGCTTTAACCTTTGCACCTTCTTTTGTAAGTATATCTATACCTGAAGAAAAATAAACTGTTTTAAATTCTGGATGTATCTTTTTCCCAAAAAGGCTTACGACTTTTCCCTTAACAGGCCAGGATAAGATACCTTTCTTTTTTATTAGTTTTGAATACCTTTTTTCTTTCGTCTTCTTACTTAAAGACTCTATGATAGATTGAACCTTTTTACTACTTTTTTCAAGCTCCTTTTTTGTTTTTAAGAAATAGGTCTCATTCTTAGAAAGTTCCTTTAAGGTCTTTTTCTTTGCCTGGATCATCAATTTATACTTTTGTCTTTCCAGCTCTTTTTGCTCAAGTATTACATAAAGGGTCTCTTTTTCCTTTTCTAACTCTTTCTTCTCCTTATTCAACATATATGCCTTATTTCTTAGCTGAGTTATAAGTCCTGCCGCCTCTTTTGTCAAGATAGCAATATATCTCTCTTTCATCATAAAATCACTAATGGTTGAAGATGTAAGGAGCATTTTTAGAAGGATTTTATCCTTTTCATTTCGATATAAAAGATATAGATATTCGGATAAAAGATTAGATATACGCTCTATTTCCTTTTTTGTGGCATTTATATTATATTCTATATTTTTTATTCTCTTTCTTATAAAATAAATTTTAGTATTTATTTTGTTTATATTTGATTCTATATCCTTTAAACCAAATTCTAATCTATCTAAATACTCCTCTAAATTAATTTTTGTTTTTCTTATATTTTTTAACTCTTTCTCAATCTTTTTTATCTGTCTTTTTAGGGTTTCAAGTTTCCTTTTTTCCTTATCCAGATCAGAAATAAATTCACCACTATATGCAACAAATGTGTGCAATAAAAGAAAAAGTAAAAAAAGGGCTAAAAAACTCCTCTTCATTCTACACCTCTAAAAACTTTATGGTAGAGAAGAGGCTACCAAATGCACCTATTACTATACCCAATGCCAAAAGTAAAACAAATATAGATATAAGTTCATTTACACTCTCCGAAAAGGATAGAAATGGTAAAAGCCCCTGGATCTTTACAATAATTGTTTCATAAAGTTTATAGCTCATAACCACAGATAAAATAGCGGCAATAAATCCTTCAAATATACCTTCTAACATTATCGGCCATCTTATAAACCAATTTGTTGCCCCTACAAGCTTCATTACCTCAATCTCATCTCTTCGTGCATATACGGTAAGTTGTGTAGTACTTGAGATAACCATAATAGAGGATATTATAAGTATTACAAATATTAATATGCTCCACTTCCTAAGTAAATAGTCTAATTTTTCTACCTTTTCTACCACTTCACCTCCATAGTCTACATCCTTTACACCTTCAATCTTTTTCAACTTATTTACTACACTATTTATAAAATGTAGATCCTTTACTCTTATCTCAAAGGAATCGGGAAGAGGATTATCTTTTATAACTGAAAAAATAATCTGTCCCTCATCTCCCAGTATCTTTTTTAGTTCTTCCTTTGCCTCTTCATGTGATATATATTTTATGTCTTTAATTTCCGGCCAATAAAAAATAGAATAATATATTTCGTTTATCTGGTCTTTTGAGATATCTTTATCAAAATAAACATTAATTCTGAGCTTATCTCCGAAATCTCCAATGGAATTGGAAAGGATCACAAATGTTATAGCAAATACTCCTAAGAAAAAAAGATTGGAGGTAATTATTACTATAGCTCCCAGGGTCATCATGAAATTCCTCTTTAGAGACTTAAGTGCCTCACCTACAAAGTAAAAGAAGATATAAAAATTCATGGTCTAATATACCCCTTTCAATGTATCATCAACTATACGCCCTGCTTCCATGCGAATAACCCTCTTCTCCATTCTATCAACTATACTCTTATTATGAGATGCCATTATAACAGTAGTACCTTTGAAATTTAGCTCCTGAAGAAGTTCCATAATACTCCAGGAAGAATCTGGATCAAGGTTTCCTGTAGGTTCATCTGTAATAAGTATGTGTGGATCATTTACGATGGCTCTGGCAATAGAGACCCTTTGTTGTTCTCCTCCAGAAAGTCTATTAGGAAAATCGTCCTTTTTACGGTAAAGATTTACCATATGAAGAACATCATGTACACGCTTCTTTATATCTCTTACACCGGTCACACGGAGTGCAAAAGCCACATTTTCAAAGACCGTTCTATCACGTAATAGCTTAAAATCCTGAAATACTACACCTATCTTCCTCCTATGATAAGGAAGTTCACTTGCCCTCATTTTCACTAAGTTTTTACCATCTACTATAACAT
>JALVIU010000317.1 GCA_027028665.1 Candidatus Atribacteria bacterium
TCACAATTAGATATTCATTATTACTATATCTTATATTTTTTAAGTATAAGAGAATTTTTCTCTTTAAATCCTCTTCATTTCCCAGATAATATTCACCTGTCCCCACTATCCAATCATACGGCTTAAAGAGCTTTATATAAGCGATCTTTTTATACCTTTTCGACTTATCTTCGGGAGAATACCACCAATAGGTAACATAGCCCTCACCTTTTGTCCTTGCAATGGTTAAAAATTGTCCTACTATAGATTTACCTGTTTTTACATCTTTTATAAAAAGGGCAGATTTACCTTCAAGGGAAGGAGCAACAGGTGATAAATATGTTATACCATTTAAATCATCAATAAAATAATAGCCCCTCCCATTAAAAAAGCGAATCGGCCTTAATGCCTCTACTATCATAGTTTTTATCTCATCATCACTTTTTAGGCTGTGATACCTTTTATATAAATGATCCATAATGGCATATGCCTCATAGACCCTTTCCTTTATTTGAGCCTTTATAGATTCTTCTCTCTGTATTTTTTGAGATTTTATCAAAGTTAATGTATCATTTACTCTCTCCTTTAACAGTTTCTTCTTTTCATTCAATATATATCTCTTAAATGTCTTAACACGCCACTTATAATAACTTATATTTTTTACCACATAAAAAATACCGATTATAATAGTAAGAAGAATCAAAACCATAATAAAATAGGTAGATATAGTCTTTACGAGGCTTTTGTTGCCTTTCATTTTGTTTCTCCGTTAAAAATGGCTTTATTTATAAATGGAATGAGGGAAAGAATAACACCATATATATAGAGATCTTCTCTGGTTATAATATTGTTTGTAAAAAATCCTACTGCTCCGTTTTTCATGCCGATATCTTTTGTTCCTGCAATTTCATCCATTACACTGCTTAATTCTTCCCTATTTAGCAGTCTTTCTACGATGTAGTCAGGCAGAGGAAAGAATGGGGCACCACCAAAAGAGGTCTTTCCATCTCTGGAAATAATACATACCACTCCAAACTCAAACCATCTTCCATATAAACGGGATATACCGCCTTCAATCCCCACAAAGTAGTCAGCCTCATGCTTCATTAAGGCCCTTGCCCTATTCTCCGCACCTCTCCAGATCTCATCATCTATGGGTTCCTCCGGTACATTGCTTTCCACCCTCTCTCCTATTACAAGAAGATCAGGAAAAAATCTCGAAAACGCCTTTTCTACAGCCCTGACCTTTACTGGATTTTCTGAGCCAACATATATTTTTATTCCCATGCATAGATTATATGTCAATATTACAAATTTTTCAATAGAAGTAAAAAAATAAATAATATTTACTTTATTTAACATATATACGGCCTACAGTTTTTCATAAATTTTTTGATTCCAGTCTATATATATGATATAATTATAAAAAATAATGGAGGGAAATTATGAGGATATTAAGCTTCTTGTTGGGTCTAACTATCCTTTTTTTGTTTATCATACCACATATATCTTATGCAAAAAGTTGTGTATCTAGTGAAGAGGTAGATAGACTTGTTTCTTCAAATAACAACTTTACATTTTCCCTATACAAACATCTCTCCTCAGCCAATCCAGAGGACAATGTATTCTTTTCAGGGTTTAGTATATCCTGTGCACTTTCTATGGCATATGTAGGGGCAGCAGGGAATACTGAGACCCAGATAGCAAAGGTATTAGATTTTACACTTCCAAAAGAGAAAATCAATAAGGCCTTTCACGATCTCTTATATGAGATTAATAAAGGAGGAAAAGGATATATACTTGAGATAGCAAATGCATTATGGGGAGATAAGGGATATAATTTTTTACATAGTTTTTTAGATGTAATAGAAAAATATTATGATGGTGGATTTTACAGAGTGGATTTCAGAGGGGATCCTGAAGGCTCAAGGAAGAAGATCAATAAATGGGTAGAGAGAAAGACAAGGGAAAAGATAAAGAATCTTTTGCCTCCTGGGTCCATTACAGCCCTTACAAGGCTTGTAATTACCAATGCCATCTATTTCAAAGGAGACTGGATGTCCCCCTTTGAAAAGGAAAATACACAAAAAATGCCCTTTTACACCCTGGATAACTATCAGATAGATGTATCTATGATGTATCAAAAAGAAAAATTTGAATATATGGAAGAAAGGGGTAAGTTTAAACTTCTTATACTCCCCTATGGTGATGAAAAACTCTCCATGGTAATAGTCCTTCCCAATAGAAAAGATGGAATCTCTGAGCTCGAACAAGAGCTTACCTGGGATATGCTTGAAGATGCACTGATAAGAACAAGGAAAAGAGAGGTAGATGTATATATCCCAAAATTCAAGATGGAAAAAATGTACGACCTTGTTGACCCATTATCTGATATGGGTATGAATGACGCATTTACAGATAGGGCAGATTTTTCAAATATGGAGCCCAAAAAAGAATTATATATTACAAATGTAATACATAAGGCATATATAGATGTAAATGAAAAAGGCACGGAGGCAGCAGCTGCAACAGGTGTAGTTATAGCACTTAAAGCTGCAGTGCCTTATGAACCTCTTGTATTTAAGGCAGATCACCCATTTTTATACTTTATCATTCATAACCCTACGGGTCAGATATTATTTATGGGTAAGGTAGTTGATCCCACTAAATAGAGGGGACAACCCCCTCTATTTAGTTTTATCTCACTATTGAAATACTGCGTTTTCCCTTTTTCAATATTTACAAAAAATCATTTCTCAAATGGAAACTTATACTGTGTAAGTCCAAATTCATCGCGAAGTTCTATGAGCTGTTCCTTTAATTTCTGGTCTATCTTTGCCCCTTTATCCCTTCTTTCAAGCCATGCAAGATATTCTTTTTCCCCCGCTGTATAGATTCTCTCTGCACCTGGTGCCTTTTCTGAGTCCCTCAAAGCACGAAGTA
>JALVIU010000318.1 GCA_027028665.1 Candidatus Atribacteria bacterium
TCATGCCTGCATTTATTGGTGCATATAGCTGGATCCTCCTTTTTGGAAGAATGGGACTTATTACTAAATTCATAAAACATCTTATCGGGATTCAACCATGGAGTATAAAGGGATATTGGGGTATGGTGGTGGTATTTGTACTATCCTACTTTCCCCTTGCATATATACTATTAAGGGATGCATTTTCCAATATTGATCCAGATATAGAAGAGGCTGCATGGAGTATGGGGGCAAATAGGGCAAAGACATTTTTCACTGTAATTATTCCCGCTGTAACCCCTGCCATCTTGAATGCAACCCTTATGATATTCATACTTGTTATAGATAGCTTTGGTATCCCCGCTATTATAGGATTTGAAACCCCTATGCTTACCACTCGTGTATTTGGAGAATTTACAAGTGAGATGGGAGGAATTCCTTCCCGTGCAAGCTCTGGATCCATTATATTGCTTTCCATATCTATCATCATTCTCCTTATACAAAGACTTTATCTGCAGAAAAAGAGTTTTGCCATGTCAACAGTGAGAAGGCTTGAACCTTCTGAGATGAAAAAAGGACAAAAAGTATTTGTAATGAGTCTCCTTACTTTATTTATTACTGTGTCATTATTGCCCACATTGGGTATACTCCTTTCTTCTTTTACAAAGGCCATAGGTCCTGTACTTCATTATGGCAAATTTAGCCTGGATAATTACAAGGAGATCATGTATGCCATCCCTCAAGCGCTTAAGAATTCTTATTACTTTGCTGCAACAGCTGCAATTATAGCTACCCTGCTTGCCCTATTTACAGCATATGTACTTGTAAGGAATTTGGGGAAGGGAAATACATGGGTAGATGCAATAACTTCTACACCCCTTAGTGTACCAGGTGTAGTAGTAGGTATAAGTATGATAATTACATTTAATAATCCTCCTCTTGTCCTGGTAGGTACACCATATATACTGATAATTGCATATGCTGTAAGGAGATTTCCTTATGCTATAAGGTCTATTAGTTCTGTCCTTTATCAGATCGATTCCTCTTTGGAAGAGGCAGCACTTACATTTGGAGAGACCCCCGGGAAGATCATGTTAAAGATAGTCCCAAGGGTTATAGGTGGAGGAATTATCTCTGGGATGTTGCTTGCATGGACTCTATCCGTTGCAGACCTTACCACCACTATATTTTTATATGGCCCATTCACAAAGACCCTTACTGTACTGGGATATGGAGAGATGATCGGGGATTCCTTTGGCACAGCCTCTGCTGTTGCGATAATACTCCTTGCATCTATCATTATTCCTATAGGTATACTCAATTTTATAAGATCAAGGGGACAAAAAAAATATGCTTAGATTTGGTGTAAGTACAGTTGCATTTAAAAATACAAAAGAGACAAGGGATTTCTATGAAAAAACAGGTCTCCCCCTGGAATATGGGGTAAATTTAAAGCCAGATGATGTAAAGTATCTCTTAGATGCCCATATAAGATGTACATCTGTTCATGTGCCTTCACCTACACAGTATTTTTTCCCTAATTTTGCATCAGGGGACAGAGGGGTTCTGGCATCAAGTATGGATATACTGAAACAGAGTATAGATACACTATCAAGATGTGGAGGACATACCCTTGTAATACATCCGGGGTATGCCATAGATGCCCTTGTACCATCAGATTATGAAAAGAGGAAACCATTTATAGAAAGAGGTGTATCAGAATTTGAGGAATATATAATAGATAAAGATGGTGCTGTTACTGGCCCCTCTTATCTTCAGTCTTATTTTTACAAAAAATACTTCGAAAATTTCAAAGAGAATATCTCTTCTATAAATAGTCTTGTAGAATCTTATGGATTCTATCTTGCTATAGAAAACCTAAATCCCAGATTGTATTATATGCTCCAGCTACCCTCCGAAATACTGGAACTCTCAAGCATTTCAAATAATCTTCATTTTTGTCTTGATTTTGGACATCTATTTATATCATCCATTGTCAATAAGTTTGATTTTATGGAGGGGATAAGGAATATCTTGGCTACAGATAAGGTTATACACTTTCATCTAAGTAATAATCCTTCACGGCCAGGTTACTACAATGATGCACATGATCATATTACATCTGGTAATATAGATTATACCGCGATCATACCTAAACTTCTACAGAGAGACGCTACTCTAATCTTAGAGATAAAGCATAACCCTACGGAGGATATAGCATTTCTCAAAGATCAGGGTGTAAAGTAGCGCTATTTAGAGGAAAGAGAATAAACAACTAATTTATTTATCTTACTTTCGTAGTATTATCTGGATTAGTCGAATTGTTCCTCCATGGATAAGATTGAATAACTTCCTTCAAAATGTTATAATAAAAAAAATTTCCAAAAAAGGAGGGATAGGGATGGGACTTATAGAGATACCCCCTAAGCTGCAAGAAGTATTGGGTGAAGAAGCTACGCAGGACCTCATTGAACTTTTTAATAAGATCCTTCGAGATGAAAGACAGGAACTTGTAAATATTGCAGAGGATCGATTCGCAGAGATTGTAAGAGAAGAGCTTTCTGTACTTGAAAAGGATTTAAAGGAAAAACAAGATAATCTAAATGCCTATGTACAAGAAGAGGTCTCAAAGGTCAATAATTTGGTTGAGGAAGAGCTTTCAAGGATAGTCAATACACTTTCTACTTCTAATGAAGATCTAAAGGCTAAAGTAGGCGAGGTTTTGGGCAGTGTAGAGGCAAAAGTTGATCAGATTAAAGAGGATACCGAGGGTGTACTTTCTGGTTTTAGAGGGATATTTGAGGCACGATTGGAAGAGGTTGAAAAAAATATAAAGGGTATATTAGAGGAAGAGGTTTCCCAGAGGATATCTTCACTCAAGGAAGAGGTTAATACTCAGATAGAACGTGCTATTACTAGTATTTTAGAGAGT
>JALVIU010000319.1 GCA_027028665.1 Candidatus Atribacteria bacterium
ATTTTATAGCATCCATTATTTTAGAGGCTATCTCATAGCTTGGAGCTATAATCTCAGCTCCCCCTTTTCTTTTTGCCTCTCGAGGCATACTATATGCAACAGCTGTTTCTTCTGACTCAGAAATGGTAATACCTCCTGCTTCTTTTATTTTCTTAATACCCATAGCCCCATCATCTCCAAGCCCTGTCATTACCACTCCAATGGTATCTTTACCAAAAATGGCCAGGGCACTTTCCATGGTAAGATTTATATTTGGGATGTAGACAGTCTTTGGTTGTTTGGATATTCTTATTCTTATATCTTTATCATCTGCTGTTAATGTCATCTGGTGTCCACCCTTTGCCACATATCCCATCCCAGGCTCTATTTTCATGCCATCTTCAGCCTCAACTATAGTAAGGCTGGAGGATTCATTTAACCTGCGTGCATACAAAGAGGAAAAACTTTCTGGTATGTGTTGATCAATAAGGAGTGCATAATCACCTACGGAGAGCCTGGGAACCACATCCTTAATAGTTGCTGGTCCTCCTGTAGATATACCTATTACAACGATCTTTTTTAATTTTAAATGAGTCCTATCTACTCTTTTTGCCTTTTCTATCTTAAGAAGCTTTTTTTTATGCCTTATTTTTCTGCTTCCTTTATAAATATATGCAGCTTTTACCTTTTTTAAGAGTTCCTCTCTAATCTTATCAAGTTCAAAAGAGGTAGATTTGCCATCTGGTTTTGGGACATAATCAAATGCACCTAATTCTATAGCTTCTAAGGTAACATCTGCACCCTCTGTAGTAAGATAACTTAGCACGATTACCTCTGTCTCTGGCACACTACCTTTGCCCAACTCTCGAAGTACATCAAGACCTGTAAAATTAGGCATCTCAACATCAAGAGTAATAACATCTGGCTTCAGACGCTCAATCTTTTCCAGAGCCTCTCTTCCATCTCTTGCTGTGTCAAGAATCTTAATTGCTGGATCCTTTGATAAAATACGTGTTACCATCTTTCTTACAAGAGGAGAATCATCCACTACTAATACCTTTATCATGGTTTTCCTCATCTTTATTTTTTATTTATTATAACATAAAAAAATAGCCATAAAAAAATAGCTTCAATGAAATTTTAAAATTTTTTACCTTGACAAATCTACCCCTTTTTGCTACTCTTCTTATAAATGGATGAGTTAAAAGAGCTTATAAAAGAACTGGAATATAGAACATTAGAGATAGAGGTAAATCAGGACAAAACTATATTATTTGAAATCTATGATTTATTCCATAAGAACAAAATATCATCTAAGATTTCCTCCAGAATAAAAAAGTATCTGGATCAATTCGACATATTAGTGGGAGAGATAAGAAGAGGAGATATACCATTAAACAAAAACAGCATGTTTATATTAAAACTTATTCTAAATATCATACAAAGAGAAGAAGATGATGAAGAAGAAAATTTCTCTCAGGAAGAAAGATATTCACTTATAGAAGAGTTTTTGGAGGAGACAGAGGAACTATTTAAATCACTAAAAAAAGCACCTGAAAATGCTCCTTCACTTCTCCATAGACTAAAAGGTTCAATAGGTATATTTGCATCTGTCTGTAAAGATAAAGATAGGGAATTGGCAAAGGATTTCTTGCTCTTAGTAGAAAAGCTCGAGAAAGAGGCAAAAAAGAGAAGACTTAAGTTAAATGAAATTAAGGATATAGAAAACTTTTTTATAAAGATAAAGGAAGAATATGAAAGAGAAAGAAGGATTTGAAGATATTCCATATCCTGTATTTTTGGTTTGTGACGAAAAAATTAATTATGTAAACACAGCATCTTTAGTTTTATTGGGATATAAAAAAGAAGATCTTATTGAAAAAGATATACATGAGATCATAAAAGAAGATGTTGCAGTAAATAATAAAATACATATAGCAAAATTTTGCAAAAAAGATGGCTCTCTTCTTACTTATGCATATACTATAGATACAAAAAAAGAATGGAATCAAGATATTATTGAATTAAAAGGAATACATCTTGTAAATGAGATTGTATTTTCTATTATAGAGAAAAGACACAAAAGCAAAGAAGAGGAACTTATAGAGCTTATAGCTAAAAAAATAGTTACAAGCACTGATATAGACAAAGTAAGTATATATATCTCCAAAGAAGAAGGATTTAAAAATCTTTCTATGCTCTTTGAATGTACAAAGAAAAATGGATGCAATTGGCATAGAGAGATGTATTTTAACAATCTACATCCATATAGAAAGGAAAAATTCCCACAGTTTTGGTTATATGAAAAAGAAGTAAACAATCTTCCACTCGGGATAAAAAAAATTATAGAGAAAGAGAACATAAAGAAATTAGTGATAAGTCCTATTGGTATAAACTATAGAACACTATATGCGCTCTCATATGAAAAGTTTGGATCAGATAAGGGGATCTCCTCTTTTGAATTAAATCTCCTCCTATACTCTTCTAAGATTATAGAGGATATTCTAAAAGATGTAGAAAAACAACTTTACATTAGAAACCTGGTGGAATTTAGAAAAAAACTACTTCGAGTAATTTCAGAGGAAAATTTAACCAACATATTTACCAAATTCATCCCATTTCCCTATGACAAAATTATAATAGGAAATAAAACAAAAGAAGAAAATGAAATTAAGATGATTATAGAGGATAAAGAAAAAAATAGTCTTTCTATCCTTTCAAATATAAAATGGCTCAGTTTATTAAAGGATTCTATATTAAAATATGGAACTCAAAAACAAGATATAGAATATCTTATATTAGATAATAAGTCTTTACAGGAGATAAAATATACAGAAAGACTGGAAAAAGATACACTACCCTTTACAATATTTTCTGATATAAATTCTGCCATAGTTATCGCCTCAATA
>JALVIU010000320.1 GCA_027028665.1 Candidatus Atribacteria bacterium
TTAGAAAAGTTGTACAATTATATTTTGAGTGAGATTGATAGAGTAACCAGATTAAGAGATGCCCTAAAAGATGGGGAAAATATCTTCTGGATAGAAGAGGAACTTAGAAATATAGGCCTGCTAAAGGAAGAAAAAGCACCTATTTTATATAAAGGGGAAAAGGTGAAGATTAAAAGATTTACATCTCCTGATGGATTCTTGATCCTTGTAGGTAGATCGGCAAAAGAGAATGAGATGGTTCTAAAGCTTGCATCCCCTAATGATTATTGGCTCCATGTAAGAGATATCCCGGGCTCCCATGTGATTATAAAGAGAAATGGAAAAAAAGAGGTGCCATTTAGTACTATAAAGTATGCAGCCTCTATAGCGGCATACTTTAGTAAGGCAAGGGGGGATACAAATGTAGGTGTAGATTATACCCTTCGAAAGTATGTAAGACCTATAAAGGGTGGGGGACCTGGATTTGTAAACTTTAGAGAAGAAAAGACAATATATGTGAACCCCTTTGATTTTAAGGGGCTTCAAGCCAATTCAAAAGTGACCTAAAATCAGATGGAATTTCGGCGGAAAATTCCATTTCCTCTTTTGTGATGGGATGGATAAATTTTATATTGTAGGCATGTAATGCATGTCTTTTTATAGGTGCATCATCTTTTTTCCGCAGGTATTTCTGATCTCCCGCCAGAGGATGTCCGATATATGAAAGGTGCACTCTTATCTGATGAGTCCTTCCTGTTTTTGGATAGGCCTTAATATATGTGTATCCTTTTTTAAATCTTTTTATTACTTCAATATAGGTAAGCGCATCTTTGGACTTTGTAAGTGTAACCTTCATCTTTTTTCTGTCCATAGGATCTCTCCCTATAGGGGCATCAATCTTTGCCCTACCTTCTTCAATTATCCCATGAACAACTGCAAGATAAGTCTTTTGAATCCTTCGCTCCTTAAACGCCAATGCAAGTGCAAGGTGTGTCTTCTCTTCCTTTGCAATAAGCATAATACCCGATGTATCCTTATCGAGTCTATGGACTATACCTGGTCGTTCTATGCCCCCAATACCACTTAGGTCTTTAAATTTCGAGAGCAAAATATTGACAAGGGTCCCTTCATATACCCCAGGAGATGGATGTACAGAGATCCCTGCAGGCTTATTGATTACTGCAATATATTTATCCTCATAGATAATCTCTATATCCCCTTCTTCTGGAAGTACCTTCATTTTTTTGGGAGGTGGTATATAGATAGAAACAATATCTCCTTCTTGAAGTATATAGCTTGGTTTCTTTGGGGTCCCATTAATAGTTATATATTTCTCTTTTATGAGGCCCTTAATCCTTTCCCTAGAGAGAGATGTATAGCTTGTAAGAAATCTATCGAGTCTTTCCCCTTTTTCTTTATTGTTGATTTTGATAATTTTTCTTTCTTCTTCCATATTCATAGACTGCCCATATAATGGCTATTATACTCAGGATTTGGGATCCTGTAAAGGGTCCTATATGCTTTTGTGGAGGGTAATACCTTAAAAACTCTACCAGGAATCTGCCTATAGAGTAATAAATTGTAAGAAGTAGAAACATTTGTCCATAGAATCTATATTTGCCACTTTTATAAAACCTATATATAAGAAGAAATACAATAAATGCAGAGAGAGAATGTAGAAGTTGGGTGGGAATAACAGGTAATGTATAAGGAGCGCCTGGTTTTATAAGCCCCCTTACTACTTGATCTACATATACAGGGGGATTATGAGTAGATGGAAATTTCAGCCCAAATGTATATGAGATTTTACCCCAGCAGCACCCATTTAGAAAGCACCCTATACGTCCTATAGCTATACCGATTGGTATTCCTATAGAGAATGCATCTGCTGTCCTCCAGAAATCTATTTTTTTTATCTTTACTATAAGATATGCTGTGATAAGTCCAAATATAAGGGTTCCAAAGAAAACTAACCCTCCTTCCTGTATATAAAAGATCTTTATGGGATTTTTTGCATATAGCTTCCAATTTGCAATAACAAATGCTACTCTTGCTCCTATTATGCCAGATATCACAAGGTACAGGGCAATATCTACTACATCATTTTTCTTTATTCCGAATTTTTCACTTAATAAAGTAGTGATATATAATCCTACTAAAAATCCTATGCCAACGAAGGTTCCCCAGGCATATACCTTAAGCGGTCCGATCTCAAGGAGTATCCTATGCATTTTTTGCTCTCCTTTTTTCCTCTAAGATTACCTTAAGTATTAAAAGGCTAAAACCTACTACTACACACGAATCTGCAAAATTAAATATAAATGGCCATACACCTCTTACATCTATAAAATCTATTACATATCCGTACTGGAGCCTATCTATCAGATTTCCTGCTCCACCTCCAATAATGAGAGACAGGATAAACTTTGTAAGTATATCATCTGCCTTAAATACATACCACCAGATCCCAAATATAAGTGCAGCTATGGTTATAAGAGATGGAATCCATGTATTCCCCGGAAAAAGTCCAAATGTAACCCCTGGGTTTTTTGTAAGTGTAAAGTGTAAAAAGCCCGGGATAATGGGGAGTGTCTCCCGGGCAGAAAGATAGTGGAGAAAAAATAGCTTACTCCATCTATCAATTACTATTACAATAATTGATATAATGATCATAGATGTTCTAAAACCTCTACGCATCTTGGGCAAAGATCTGGATATTTTTCATCTTTACCCACATTTTCACTTATTACCCAACACCTTGCACATTTTGCCCCTTTGGCCTTTGTGACCCCTATTTTTAGTCCTTCTATTTCTTCTGCATCTACAAATGCAACCTCTTCATCCTCTTTGCAGGATATCTGAGATACTATAAACACCTCTTTTAATGTATTAATGTTTT
>JALVIU010000321.1 GCA_027028665.1 Candidatus Atribacteria bacterium
ATTTAAACAATCAAAGGGTTTATCCTCTTATTTTCTCTATCCCTCTGTGGAGATAGGAAAGATGAAGCTTTCTAAAAAACTCTACGATGAGGCCATAGAGATATTTAAGGGTCTTCTTTCAAAATTCCCAGAAAATTATCTTATTCGAACACTTTTGGCCTGGACATATGAAAAGAGAGGGTGGAACAAAGAGACAAAAGAGGAGCTCGACAAGGTGATAGAAAAATATCCAAACTATATATTTGCCCATTATTTACTTGCAGCGTTATATGATCAGAATGGATGGGTAGAGGATGCCATATCAGAATACAAAAAGATCCTTTCTATAGATAATACACATGAAGGGGCCTTTTCTTCACTTTTTGGGATCTATATTGACCTGAGGGATAAAGAAAGCGCCATCTCTCTTTTAGAAAATAGACTTGCTATTTACCCTTTTGATATAGACCTATATATAAAGCTTGCATCCTGTTATGAGATATTCAAGGAATTTGATAAGGCCATAGAAACCTTGAAACGTACTCTTTCTATTACCCTTTATTATCCCCTTGTTTACAAAGAACTTGGCCTTATATATCATGGAGAAGGGAAGGAAGAGGAGGCATTTTCCTATTTCAATAAGGCGCTGGAACTTGATCCATCACTTTTATCTTTAAAAGACTATATAAAGTTTTTGAAAAATAAGAACTATAAAGAGGATGAGGATGTAGATACCCTTGTTAAAAATGCCCCAGGAAGGGATAAGTATCCAGAGGCAGATGCTATCATATTACTGGATAAGGCAAAAAAGGTAGTATATCTTGATGGAACTACAACCACATACTATCATGAAGTGATAAAGATACTTACAACACGTGGACGAGAAAAATACGGTGAGTTCTTCATCACATATTCATTGGGTGGACAGAGGGTAAAGATCCTTAAGGCGAGAACCTTTAAACCAGATGGAAAGGTACTTGAGGCCACATCTATAAAGGACTTAAAACCCATGGAGGGCTATCATCTCTATTCAAATGTTGCACAAAAGGTGATCTCCCTCCCTGCTGTGACCCCTGGTGCTACAGTTGAGGTCTATTACAGTATTGATGACCTGGGAAGAGAGGTGACAGGTAAGAACTTCCAGGATACATTTTATTTCCAGTCTTATGATCCAATACTTCGTTCCATCTATATTTTACAGGTACCAAAACAGAAGAAGTTTAAATATAAGACAGTAAGGATAGATATAAAACCACAGATAAAAGAGGAGCTTGGTGACCTTATATATACATGGGAGGTAAAAGATGCCCCTCAGATCATACCAGAACCTTCTATGCCCCCTTATAAAGAGATAGCCCCATATCTTTTTGTAAGTTCATACAAATCCTGGAAGGAGATCTCAGATTGGGTATGGGGAATATCAGAACCTCAGGCAAAGGCAGGAGATGAGCTAAAAAAGAAGGTAGAAGAGCTAATAAAAGGTGCAAGTAGCAGGATGGAGAAGATAGAGAAGATCTATACATATGTGATTACAGATATAAGATATGTAGGGCTTGAATTTGGTATAAGTGGTTTTATGCCACATAAGGCAGATGATGTGTTTAGATATAAGTATGGTGATTGTAAGGATAAGGCAAATCTCATGAAGGCTATGCTGAAGGTGGCAGGGATCGATTCATACCTCACCCTTGTAAGAACAAGGGACCTTGGAACACTTGATAAGGATATGCCTGCCCTTGAGTTTAATCATGCAATACTTGCTGTAAAGGATGATAGTGGAAACTATATCTTTTTGGATGGAACAGCAGAGGATACCCCTTTTGGAAGAGTTCCAGGGATGGATCAAGGCACAGAGGCTATGATCATTACCAAAGAGGGTCCTGTCTTTAAGGAGATCCCCATGGATTCCTTTAAAGATAATGAAAAGATAAGGACAATGGATGTTACCATATCTAAAGAAGGGAAATTAAATGCAAAAGTCCATATAGATCTAAAGGGTTATTTTGGCACATATTATAGGGCAGTATTAAAATCTTTGGGAAAGATAAAGAGAAAAGAGATAATGGAGCGTTCTCTGGGGGCCCTTTGTCCGGGTACAAAGCTTTTAGATTTTAAATTTTCTGACCTTTCTGATCTTTCTGTTCCGGTAACTCAGGATTATACATTCTATTCTGATTCTTATCTAAAGAGGTTGGAGAATAGGTTTACATTTTATCCTTCTATACTCGAGAGATTTACATCAGGAGAGGAGGTGGCAAAATCTGAAAGGAGATATCCAATTGTAAAATACCTGCCATATGAGACTGTGGATATTATAAGATATAAATTAGAAGATGGGTTTAGTTGGGATAATATTCCAGATAATGTGGAGATAGATACACCCTTTGGATTTTACTCTTTGACATTTGAATTGAAAAATGATATCCTTACATTTAAGAGGGTATACATTTTGAAAAAGGTATGGATAAATAAGGATTCATACAAAGATTATAAGGCATTTATAGAAGCTGTAATAGATGAGGATAAAAAGGAACTAAGTATAATAAAGAATCAATAAAAGGAGGTTTATGTGAATCACAGAGATTTTGATTTTGAAGAAGAGGTATATGGGGAAAAACCTCACAAAAAGGTGAGTATGCCACCTTTTTTCTCTTCCAGGAAGGTGATTTTGACACTTGTTATTTTAATTTTTCTCGTCTATCTTGGAACCAGTATGGTCTTTGTAGTAGGGCCTGATGAAGAGGGATTGGTTCTCAGATTTGGAAAATATGTGCGTACAGAAAGACCTGGTGTACATATGAAGCTCCCTGTACCCCTTGAAAGTGTAAGTATTGTGAAGGTAACAGAGGTTAAGAGAATTGAGATAGG
>JALVIU010000322.1 GCA_027028665.1 Candidatus Atribacteria bacterium
ACCTATAGTGATGCAAATAAAGACATCTTCTTCCAATGAAACAAGAAAGATAGGAAAGCTTATTGGAAAAAGAATCTCAAAACCTTTCCCTATATTGCTTAGAGGAGACCTTGGTGCTGGAAAAACGATTTTTGTAAAAGGTCTTGCAGAAGGTGTAAGGGTTAGTTCTCATGTAAAGAGCCCTTCTTTTACTATACTGTATACATATGATGGCGGAAGATTTCCCATCTATCATTTTGATCTCTATAGATTGGACAAAGAGAGCATAGAAAATCTATTTTTGGAAGGATATTTTGATAGAGAGGGTATTATTGTGATAGAATGGGCTGATAAACTTTCTAATATGAATTTTTTTTCGTCCTATCTTGAGATCAATTTTGTTTTTTTAGGGGAAAATCTAAGAGAGCTGTCATTTTCTACCCAGGAACCCTACATAAAAGAGATTATAGAGGATGTGATAAATGAATATATTGGGAATTGATACCACTTCTAAAAAATTGAATATAGCCTTAACAGATGGAGAAGGACTTTTTTTAGAGATGAATCTTTTAGGCCCTGTTCGTACATCAAAGAGTATAATATATACACTTTCTGAACTTTTAAAGCTTGGTGATCTTGATATATCAGATATAGATGGAGTCTCAGTGATAAAAGGTCCTGGTTCTTTCACAGGATTAAAACTTGGTATGACAATGGCAAAGCTTATAAGTTATATAAAAGATATCCCCCTTGTAGGGGTAACCTTATTTGAGGTGATAAAATATGTCTATAGATTTTTAGATACAGAGATAGAAATATTGCTTCCGTCTCGAAAAGGTGAATTTTATTATGATGATGGAAAGAATGCTTATACTGTTATTAAAATAAATGAATTAGATAATCGTTTAGATCCTTCGCACTGGATATATGTACCTACCATTGATCTAATGGACTACCTAAAAAGCAGAGGGTTTTCAAAGATATTACCTGGATGGAACTTTCACTCACATGCATATATAGCTGCTATCTTGGGAGAAGAGAAATTGCATTTTGGCGAACAAGAAGATCCCTTTAAGATAGAGCCATTATATATACGAAAATTCCCATTTTAAAGGGAAAAATGCCTATTGACTTTTTGTTCAAAGAGTGGTATATTAATAATAGAATTAGCAGATTAATATGGAGAGTGCTAAAAAGAGGTGATACATATGCTTACGGAAAGACAACGGAATATATTAAAAGCAGTAATTCAGTCACATATTCGTACCGCCTCTCCTGTAAGTTCAAAGCATATATATGAAAAGTTTAATATAGGAGTGAGCCCTGCAACTATTAGAAATGAGATGCAGCACTTGGAAGAGATGGGGTATCTTTATCAACCTCACACTTCATCTGGAAGGATTCCTACAGAAAAGGGGTATAAGTTTTATATAGAACACTTAATGGAAGGAAAAAAACTTTCTCCTTTAGAAAAAAGAAAGATTATAAAGGAATTCTCTGATCAGGATGAAAATATTGAGGAAATAGTAAAGAAAACTGCTTATTTTCTTTCAGATCTTGCAGACAATGTAGGGATAATTATTGCACCAAAATTATTTAATACACCTGTTATTAAAATTGAACTTATTCTTTTATCGGAAAAAAGGATTTTTGCTATTTTAGTATTAAAAGGAGGTATCACCCTTGATAAGGTACTTACGGTGAGAGACAGTGTTACCCAGGAGGAACTTGATAGAATATCAAGTAGATTAAATACCTTAATCTATGGTAAAACTCTTTTAGATATTAGAGGATATTATTTGGAAGAGATAATTACAGAACTTGTAAAATTTGATAGACTTATAAGAAAGCTTAAAAAAGTGCTTGAAGAGTTCTTTAGATTAGCAGAAGAGAAGATCGTTTATCTTGAAGGACTTTCTAATATTGTTTCAAAACCAGAATTTGAAGATGCAGAATATATAAAGCATATATTATATATACTAGATGATAAAGACCTCTTAAATACTATAATTGAGCAAAAGAATAAAGACTTTGGAAAGAGAATAAATGTTATTATGGGAAGTGAGATAGATAAAGAATTTTTAAAGGGGTGTTCTCTTGTGGTAGCTTCTTATAATTTTCATGGATTTAGAGTGGGTAATATAGGTGTATTAGGTCCATTACGAATGGATTACTCTAAGGTAGTTTCTGTTGTAGATTTTATTTCAGAGACACTTACGAAATATCTTGATAAGACTATGTAATAGGTGAGGTGATAAAAAGTGAGCACAGAAAAAAATAATAAAAGAGAGCAAAAAATATATGAAGAACTTGAAAAAGAGGAGCTTATAAAACTTTTGGAAGAAAAGGATAAACTTTTAAGTCAACAGAAAGAGTTAATAGATGCTCTACAGAAAGAATTGGAAGAAAAGGAGAAGACAAAAGAGGAGTATCTTGATTATTTGAAGAGACTCCAGGCAGATTTTGATAACTTTAGAAGAAGAGTAGAGAAAGAGAAAAAAGATATTATACAGTTTGCAAATGAGGAATTAATTAAGAAATTTTTAAATGTTCTTGACAATCTTGAGAGGGCTGAAGATGCAGCCAAAAAGACAAATGATATAAAGGCACTTATCGAGGGTATAGATGCTATAATAAAACAGTTCAAAAAGATATTAGAAGATGAAGGGGTAAAACCTATAAAATCTGTAGGGGAAAAGTTTGACCCAAATCTTCATCATGCAATGGCAAAGGTAGAAACAAATGAATATCCAGATGAAACAGTAATAGAAGAACTTCAGAAAGGATATTATTACAAATCTCGAGTCCTTAGACCTTCTTTAGTAAAAGTATCAAAAGCAATAGAAAAAACAGAAAAAATAAAGGAAGAGGAGCAAGAAGAGGATAGTGAATAGGTGGGTGATAGGATATGCCGAAGAAAGATTATTATGAGATATTGGGGATACCAAGAGATGCATCTTATGAGGATATAAAAAGGTCTTATAGAAGGCTTGCTAAACTTTATCACCCTGATGCGAATCCTTCTCCAGATGCTACGGAAAAATTTAAAGAGATAAACGAGGCTTATGAAGTATTAAGTGATCCTAGTAAACGAGCTAATTATGACAGATATGGAAATACTAAAGGGCCTTCTTTTGAAGGTGGCTTTGGTGGTGGATTTGATGTAGATGATCTATTTGGTGGATTTGAAAATATATTTGATATGTTTTTTGGAGGAGAGAGAAGAGAAGAAAGAAAGACAAGGGCAAAAGAAGGGAGTTCTCTTCAATATACCCTTACCATAACATTTAGAGAAGCAGCCCTTGGTACAGAAAAAGAAATAGAATATACAAAATATGATACATGTCCTATATGTAACGGAACAGGTGTAAAACCTGGAACAAGCCCGAGAACCTGTCCTACTTGCAGAGGTAGAGGAAGGGTAAGAGAGGTTCAGCGTACGATATTTGGTGAGTTTTCTTCTATACATACCTGTCCTACATGTCATGGTACAGGTGTAATTGTGGATAACCCTTGTGAAAATTGTAAAGGAACTGGGCGTGTGAAAATTAAGAAAAAAATAAATATTACTATTCCTCCAGGCATAGAAAATGGTACACGTCTTAGGTTTAAAGGAGGGGGAGATAAAGGCGAGAGGGGAGGAGACCCAGGAGATCTCTTTATTCTCGTACATGTAAATGATGATCCTGTATTTGAAAGAGATGGGTTAGATATTATATATCGTGCTAAGATTGGTATAGTCACTGCATCTTTAGGAGGAATTATAGAGGTCCCTACTTTGTACGGAAAGGAAGCCCTGGAGATCCCTCCAGGCACTCAAAGTGGGAAGGTTTTTAAATTAAAAGGTAAAGGAATAAGAGCTTCTCGTAATAGAGTGGGAGATGAGGTTGTAATTGTAAACATTGAAGTACCTACGAGACTTTCTAAGCATGCTAGAGAGTTATTATTAGAATTGGGACAGGAATTGGGAGAAAAGACTGTAGCCAGGGGAAATGGTAAATTTATAAATAGGGTTAAGAATGTATTCAAAGGAGGTTCTTAATCGGCGTATTTTTTGTAAAGATAAGTGGGATTGCAGGGAAAATAGAAGGGAAAGATGCATATCACCTACTTAAGGTTTTAAGGCTTAAAGTAGGTGATATTTTTGATTTTATAGATCAAAATGGAGCAAAAGGAAGGGCTCTTATTACCTCTGTTTCAGGCTATGCTTCACTTTCTTTTCGTGTACTTGAAAAAGAAGATTATAATCCTGAATTTCCCTTTAATTTAACCCTTGCCCAGTCTATTATTAAAGGAAAGGCAATGACACATCTCTTGAGAGGAACTACTGAGCTTGGTGTAAAGTATATTATACCCATTATTTCAAAAAGAACAGTGGTAAGAGAAGTAAATATAAAAAGATGGAAGATGGTCGTGGAAGAAGCATCTAAACAGTCTTTTAGGCTTGTCACTCCCGAGGTATTTTCTCCTGTATATCTTGATTCTTTTTTAAGAGAAACAAATGACTATGACCTAAAGCTTATTTTTTCTCCATATTCAAAGTTGCATATAAGGGTATTTCTGGAAAATGTATCTATGCCTAAAAATCTTTTGTGTCTTATAGGCCCAGAAGGGGGATTTACAGAAGATGAAGTAGAGAAGGCAGAAAATGTAGGTTTTATTTCAATTAACTTGGGTAGGAGGATTTTACGGGCAGAAACTGCTCCTCTTGCAATTTTTTCCATTTTAGAATACAAGTGGGGTCAATATTGAAAATAGCATATAAAACCCTGGGATGTAAGGTAAATCAATATGAAACATTTGCTATAATAGAAGAATTTCGTCATAGAGGCTTTGAAATTGTAGATTTTGGAGAAGATGCGGATATATATATCATAAATACCTGTGCTGTTACACATATTGCAGAAAAGAAATCTCGCCAAATGATAAGACATGCAGCAGGAAAGGGGTATACTATTGTAACAGGGTGTGGAGTAGATAATGATCCTCTTTCTTATTTTTCTATAGAAGGCGTTGACCTTGTAGTAGGGAATACTTATAAAAACTTGATTTTTGCACTTGCTAAAGAGAAGATTAGGGGTGTATTTACATATAGAGAGTGGAAAAGGAGCTATACATATTTTTCATCTCCTCCTTATGCAGGGAAAACAAGGGTATATATAAAGATTCAAGATGGATGTAATAGATTTTGTACATATTGTAAAATTCCTTATTTTAGGGGAAATGAGAGGTCGAGAGATCCAGAAGATGTATTTTTTGAAGTAGAATCATTTTTAAAGAAGGGATATAAGGAAATTATCCTTTTGGGTATTAATGTGGGCACCTATAATTTTAGGGGTTACCATTTAGGAAACCTTATATCCGATCTGGATAAACTAAATGGTAATTTTTGGTTAAGACTCACATCTATTGAGCCAGAAAATATTAAATCTCTTCTTCCATACATAGTAAGTGCAAAGAAATTTGTACCACATATACATATACCTCTTCAAAGTGGAGATAATATCATCTTAAATAAAATGCATAGGGGATATACAAGGGAATTTTATAGGGATGTCATACAAACAGTAAGAGAGAATATAGAAGAGGTATCCATTACTTCAGATGTAATAGTAGGTTTTCCTGGTGAAAAGAAAGAATATTTCATAAACACATATAATTTAATAGATGAATTAAAGCTTTACAAATTTCATATATTCCCTTATTCTAAAAGAAAAGGGACGGCTGCATATTATATGAAAGATAATATATCAAAGGCAGAGAAAACAAAAAGGGTAAAGATCTTAGAAGATTTAAAAGAAAGACTCATGAATGACTATCACAAAAGATTTATTGGAAGGAAAGTAGAGGTTTTGGTAGAAGGGGAAAAGGATGGCATGTACTATGGAATGACTCCATACTATTTTAGAGTTTATATAGATAAGAATTCTTTTGTTTCAAGTAACTCTTTTTACCATGTCGATATTTTAGAAATATACAGAGATGGTTTGAAAGGGGAAATATATAATAGGAGGTAGATTATGGAGGTAACTTTTCAAGGAAATATACAGAATCTCGATATACCTCATAAGATAAAAGTAAAGGATCTCTATAATAAATTGGGACTTAGCCCCGAGGAATATCTTATTTTAAAGGATGGAAAACTTATAACACATGATAAATATTTAGATCCAGAAGATAAGATAAGAATAGTGAAAGTTGTATCAGGAGGTTAGAGTTGAAGTGTAAAATATGCAAAGAAGATGCAATAATATATTTACCTTCTCATAATCTCGCTTTGTGTGAGCAGCATTTTTTTGATTTTTGCAAAAGAAGGGTACAAAAGGCTATAAAAAGATATAACCTATTAGATGAGGGGGAAAAAATCCTTGTAGCCTTGTCAGGAGGTAAGGACAGTCTTACTCTTGCCTATCTTTTAAAGGAATTAGGATATAAGATAGAGGGGTATTATATAGACCTTGGTATAGAGGAATATTCGGAAAGATCTAAGGAAAAAGTATTGAATTTTGCAGATAGGTATGGAATAAAAGTTCATATAGAACAGGTAAAAGAGTTGTTTTGGGGATACTCTATTCCCCAGATTGCCTATATTACAAGAAGACCTGCGTGTTCTGTATGTGGGCATATAAAGAGATATCTTATGAATAGGTTTGGATATGAAAATGGATTTTCTGCACTTGCCACAGGGCACAATCTTGATGACGAGGTTGGTGTGCTTTTTGGAAATATAATAAATTGGAAGATGGGATATTTAGGAAGACAGAGCCCACTTCTTCCTTCTACAAATAGAAAACTTTTAAAAAAAGTAAAGCCATTGGTTTTATGTGGTGAAAGAGAGATTGCTGCGTTTGCACTTACCTACGGGATAGACTATATAGAGATGGAATGTCCTCATGTAAAAGGCTCTACCTATCTATATAATAAGGGACTTATAAATAGATTAGAAGAGAAATCCCCTGGGTCTAAGTTGAGATTTTATCAGGGTTTTTTGGAAAATAAGCACCTTTTTAAAGAAGAAGATGTAGATTTAAAAGAGTGTGAAGTATGTGGTTACCCCACTACATCTCGTATATGCACATTTTGTAATATAAGAAGAAAGATAAAGGAAAGGATTAAGGGTCAGACTTAAGTCTGACCCTTAATCCTTTTTATTCTGTCTGAGTTACAGTTATCGTAAGGTTTGCCATGCCTGTCGCCCCTTGATTATCTGTAACAATGAGAGTTACGGTATATGTACCTGGACTATTATAGGTATGAGTAGGAAATTGCTCTGTAGATGTCTCTCCATCCCCGAAATTCCATATATATGAAACAATTGTGCCATCCTGGTCTTCTGCATGAGATAAAAATTTTACGGTAAGAGGGGCAGTTCCTGAATTTATATTTCCGTCTGTCCCTATCCATACTGTGGGAGGTTTATTTGTTGGGCTTGAATTTATTACATTTATAATAAGAGTGTCTGTGGCTATATGCCCTTGAGAGTCTATCCCCTGGAGTGTAACTGTATATGTACCAGGAGATATGTATGTATATGTCACTGTCTGTCCCTGGGCATCATATGTTCCATCGCTTTGAAAGTCCCATCTGTAAATCACTGTTCCCACTGCATTTGTAGAGGAAGCTGAGAAAGTTACCTGTGTTCCTACATTTACAGTCTGATCTTGGCCTGCATACACTATGAAGGTCCCGCTTGGACCGCTATTTTCTGGGATTAATATAAAGTTTTCTTCATATGTCTCCTGATCTACCTTTACTGTTTCATTTTGAGTATGAAAACCTGATTTTTCTGCTTTTATTATTACAAAACCCATAGGTATATCGGTTATGCTATATTCACCATTTTCATCTGTTTGTGTAGTAAATGTAAGGGGTTTGTTGTCTACAGTAGTGACTGTTATGGTTGCTCCTTCTATAGGATTTCCTATAAGATCTACTACAGTTCCTGTTATTGTACTTATTTTTGTTGTTTTGAGACAACCAGAGATAAAAAATAAGGTACTTGCTAATAGTATTATAATAATAAATTTTGAATACATTTTTTTCTTATAATTTAAAGTTTTGGTCATGAAGATAGTCCTCCTTAAGGTTTTTTAGTATTTTAACATTTGTTTGATTTTTTTGCAATATTCTTTCATTTTTAATTTTTTCTTATCTATATAACTTGTATTTATATGCTTTTTATGTTATAATTTTTACAAAGATGAATACAAGAGAAGAAGTTTTTTCATTATATAATAAAT
>JALVIU010000323.1 GCA_027028665.1 Candidatus Atribacteria bacterium
TTCTTTTACCTTTTCACCGAGTTTGGATAATTTACTATAGTTTCCCATTTTCTGATATATATTGGAGATCATATGCCATGCAATAACCCTGGCCTTCTCATCAAGGGTATCAGAAAAAATAGCCTTTTTAAAGGCATTCAATGCCTTATTATCATCCCCCATAGTCCAATATAAAAAACCCTCTGCCTCATCCTCAGATATCTCTTTTAAAGAAGAAAGCAAGGGAAACTTAGAAAAATCTGGAGCACTATATCCAATGGATATACTAATTAATAGAATAAAAAATAAAACTAATGCAAATCTTCTTATCTTTATCTTTATCATAATAACCCCCTATTTAATTAAAGTACCGATTATCTTTATTCCATAATCCAGTATTATAACTACAGCAAGTGCTGGTAAGAAATTTCCCACCTTGATCTCTTTTATCTCAAGCATCCGTATACCTATAGCAATAATAATAAGCCCACCGAGGGATGTAAAATTGGATAAGATACTACCTTCTGTAAGGAATCTCAAAAAAGATGCAAGAATGGTTAGTCCTCCCTGAAATAAAAGGACAATGAGGGCGGAAAATATAACACCTATACCCAAAGTAGATGAAAGCATAATCGATGTAAGTCCATCAAGCATAGATTTTACATACAATATACTTGGATCTCCCTTTAGTCCATCCTGGATACATCCAAGTATAGTCATAGGTCCTACACAAAAGATCACACTTGCGAGCACAAATCCCTTTACAAAATTTTCTCCCCCTCTACCACCTAACTTATTTTCAATATACTTTCCCACATTGGCAATACCATCCTCTATCCTCCAGATCTCACCCAATGCACCCCCTATTACCATACTTGCTATAACAATAAGGAAATTTTTCACCTCAAGTCCCATTTTAACCCCTATAAGTATAGTGGAGAGTGCAACACCTTGAACCATTATCTTTTTTATATCCTCTCTCAATCTTGCGCCAAGGTATAATCCAATAGATGATCCCAATATAACTGCAACAGTATTAACTATGGTTCCCTTCATTATCTATATTACCTCCTTGGTTCATAAGATGTAGTATTCAGTAATAGAATTATAAAGAGGGGTATACACCCTTCTTTATAAAAAAGTCAAAGTGAGAGAATAAGAAATTATTTAAAAGGGTACACCAGATACAAGTATTATATTTGCATAGGGAGTAAACTCTCCTGTCCTTACCATCCCTTTTACCTCTTTCCCTTCAAGTGCCCCATTTAAAAGCATATGCTTAAATTCCATATGTGGAATAATCTCTACTTCAATAGGATTTCCCTTATTATTTATACTCTTTACTATCTCCATAAATTCTTTGTATATATGGGGACTTACCTTTTCGGTCTCTTCTGCAATTATAACCTTTTCGATCTCTAATTCTTCAAGCACTACCTTTACAACATCTACTACCTTTGGAAGTCCTACTCCAACAGAGACATCCACTACCTTTGTCATATCATGTCTTGGGATGGGGAATCCCCTATCGGTAATATATAACATATCTCCATGTCCCATATTGCCTACAATCTTAGCAAGTTCTGGATTTAAAATACCTTTTTTCTTCATAGCAATACCCTCCTTCTTTTTAGATTAGAGAGAAAGTCCTTTATCATTTATAAATTTCATAAGTTCATCATAGGTAGGTGCACCTGGCTGTGCCCCGTATCGAGTGGTAGATAAGGCACCTGCATAGTTTGCAAATCTCACTGCCTTTACCATATCATCCCCCCTTGCCAGTGAAAAGGAAAGGGCCCCTGCAAAAACATCCCCTGCAGCTGTAGAATCCACAGCATCTACCTTTACAGGTTCAATATATTCCCAATCATCCTTCTCTACAAGGACACACCCCTTTGCTCCAAGCTTCACGATAGCCTTATCTACACCCCATGAAAGAAATACCTCTCCTGCCCTTCTTGCCCCTTCTACATCTTTTACCTCTACCTTTGTAAGCCCCTCTGCTTCTGTCTCATTAGGGGTTACTATAGATACCTTTTCCCAGAATTCCTTCGGAAACTCTGTATTTGGAACAGGGGCCGGGTCAATAATTACTATTACATCACTCTTAAAGGCAATATCCACTGCCTCAAAGACAGTATCATAAGGTACTTCAAGTTGTGCCAAAAAGATCTTTGCAGATTCTATACCTGCCTTTGCATCTTTTATATCATCTGGGGATACATCACCATTTGCACCTGGCACAAAGGTAATCATATTCTCTCCTGTCTTGTCTACCATAATAAGTGCAATACCTGTAGATTGTCCAGTTGATACCTTTAAATAATCAATCTTTACCCCTGATGAAATCATGCTCTCCTTTAGGGTTCCTCCAAAGGTATCATCCCCTACTCTCCCCAGCATATACACATCTCCACCAAGTTTGCCAATGGAGACTGCCTGATTTGAGCCCTTTCCCCCAGGATACATTCCAAACTTATAACCCTTTATAGTCTCTCCTGGTCTTGGAAGGGCATCTGCATTTGTAACAAGATCCATATTTATTCCACCAAGCACAACTATACTATTAGACATATCCTCCTCCTTTTAGAGTTCAAAAACTTCAATCTTTGTATAAAATGTCCTTTTTTCCTCAGGCATCAAAGAATCCAATCTCCCCTGTGACTTAAAGACCTGTTGGCCTACAGGCCATGAATTCCCTGGCTCTATCCCAAGGACATACTCTCCCTGTCCTAACATCTTCCAGATAGTTACATAATACATCTCCTCTAAAAGCCAGGTCATCTTTACACCTATACCCAACTTCTTATTTGAAAGTATTATCTCTGCCTCCCCTTCTCTTGTATCGTATTGGCCAAAAAATACCCTCTCCTTAAAACCATACTGTGGGTCTGTAAATAGGAAAATATCCTCTATTTTATCTTTTTTCGCCTCTTCATCTCGTGGTACAAATACTGGTTTTGGAACAAAGGAGACCTCAAGGTCTGGAGAAAGAAATGGATAACCATAATTTATATGTTCCAAGTACATAAGTGGTACTTCTCTATACGCATTATTGGAGATAACGGTAAAGATTTCAAAAGAGGGGTCTTTATGATTCATCTTTATCTCCCTCTTCATTACATAATTCTCTCCAAAGATCTTTGCCTCTCTTACCTGAGCAGAAAGAGAGAGTATATATTCATCACCAAGCCAGTATGTATCTCTTTTTATTTTCTCCGCCTCAAGAGTAGTAACCCTACCATGAAGCCCTTCTCCCTCTGAAGAAGGACCTACATTTAAAAGTCCACATGTAGTAAGAAATCCCCCAAAGAATATCCTCCCCCACTCATCTCCACGTTCAGAATAATACCTTCCAGATGTAAGATAAGTAGGTGATATCCACGCAAGGGGAATGCCTTTATATGAAACCTTACCTATATCCATACCCCGTCCAGGTATGATCTCTACGCTGAGTCCTGACAAATTATAAAACCTTGCAACTTTTACTCCTTTTCCATTTCCATCCACTTCTTCTCTAAATTCAATTCCTGCAAATTGCTCTTCCCTCCCTACTTTTTTCAATATCGCCTCTCGATTCAAATCAGAAAATATTCCCACCTTATTCCCCCCTTTCCCTCTTTTATAATATTCTGGTAATTAAGTTCTCATCCATATTATAAAAAAGGATATCTTTGGAAGAAGCATTTAGACCCCTTAATATCTTTATTTGTTTCTTTGGAATCCCTAATAGTTTAGAGAAAAATCTAATTATCTCAGCATTTGCCTCTCCATCTACAGGTGGGGCCTTGATCTTTACCTTTAGCCTATCACCCATAATGCCAATTACTTCATTTTTTGAGGCACGAGGAACTACTTTTACATGAAGAATTATCCCATCCCTCGAAATACTATATACTTCCTTCATTTTCTTCCAAAATAGATGAGGGCTCTTTAACCTCTTTCCTCAAAGAATCAAGCATCTCTACAAAGGAATCAATAACAGTCTTCATCTTCATAATAAATATATCTCTTTCCTTTTCCAAACGGGATATCTCTGTCTTTATCTCCAATACTTTCATTTCAGCATCTCTTAGGGTATCATCTGCCTTTGCTTTTGCCTCTTGAATAATTCTCTCTGCTTCAAGTTGCGCACGTTCAATAATAAGCTCACGTTTTTTTTCTGCTTCCCTTTCTATTTCTTCTGATCTTTTCTGTGCAGTCACAAGAGTTTTTCTAAACATTTCCTCATCTTTTTTATATTCCTCAAGTTTACTTTTTATCTCTTCAAGTTGTTTTTTCAGATTATGATTTTCTCTGGTTAAAAGCTCATAATTGGCAGCGACTTTTTCCAAAAAATCATCTACTTCATCTATATTATATCCTCTAAAACTTCTGGAAAACTCCTTCTCTTCTATATCTAAAGGTGTAATCTTCTCTATATTATCCAACATTTTTTCCTCCTATTTAATAAAATAGAACTAACAGCAATTTTATAAGTAGTCTTCGAAATATATCCAAGAAGAAAAATGCAAGGATAGGAGAAAGATCAAGCCCCATCATTCCTATAGGTATAACTATTCTAAAAGGTGCAAGAATAGGTTCTGTAGCTCTATATATAAAATCCACTATAGGATTATTCCTATCCACAGGAAACCAGGATAATAATATTCTTGCAAGGACAAGATAAGAATATATTTCAAATAGTAAATTAATGAGTTTTATTAATGCAAACATTATTTTCTCCCCAATTCCTTTGATTTTATAGTTGCACGCTCCACAGCCTCTATAAAGGCAGCCCTTACACCATTTTTCTCAAGTGCATATACCCCTTCTATTGTTGTCCCCCCTGGAGATGTAACCATTTCCTTCAATACTTCTGGGTTAACACCTGTTTCTATAACCATCTCAGCCGCCCCTCTCACAGTATGTGCAGCAAGCTTAAGAGATATTGGACGAGAAAGGCCCATCTTTACACCTGCATCAGAAAGTGCCTCAATCACGAGAAAAATATAAGCAGGACCACTTCCACTTAACCCCGTCACAGCATCCATAAGTTCTTCCTTTACAATCACCGTTTCTCCTACACTTCCAAAGATCTGCAACACCTTATCTAACATCTCCTTTGTAACCAAAGAAGATGAAGAGATGGCAGAAATCCCATATCCAACCTGAGCTGGCGTATTGGGCATAATACGTACAACTGGTATACCTGGTAGATATTCTTCTAATATATCAAGTCCAATGCCTGCTGCTATAGAAATCACAAGCTGAGAAGGCTTTGCCTTTTTCTTTATTTCTGTCAATACACCTTTTATATATTGAGGTTTCACTGCAATAAGGATAATATCTGAAACTTCTACACCATCTTCTATACCATCTACCTTATTTACCTTAAAGTTATCCACCACTACATTTAGTTTATCTACATCTACATCATATGCATAAACAAATTCAGGTCTTATTACATCACTCTCTATTATCCCCTTTATAAGGGCACTACCCATAGCACCTGTGCCTATAAAAAATACTTTATCATGCATCTTCATCACCTCTTCTAATTTTTATACACGTCACCAAATATCGCCCTTCCAATTCTCACAAGTGTTGAGCCCTCTTCTATCGCTATCTCAAAGTCCCCACTCATACCCATAGATAAAATCTCCATATATACATTTGGTATATGCTGTGCCTTTATTTCTTCAAAAAGCGCCCTCGTCTTCCTAAAGTAAGGCCTTGTCTTTTCCTTATTATCAAATAGAGGAGCCATTGTCATAAGGCCTTTTACTTTAATATGCGGGTAATTGGAAAGTTCCTCTATAAATGATAAAAGTTCATCTGGTAAAACTCCATGTTTTGTATCTTCAAAAGAGGTTTTCACCTCTATTAAGACATCCATCACCTTATCCATCGAGGCTGCCCGTTTTTCAATTTCCTTTACAAGTTTCAATGACTCTACAGATTGAATCACATCAAATATATGAACTGCATATTTTACCTTATTTACCTGGAGAGGTCCAATCATATGCCATTTTGGCCCTTTCTTCACATGTTCAAACTTCTCCCTTGCCTCTTGCACTCTATTTTCTCCTATAAGGGTAATACCTGCATCAATTGCCTCATTTATATATAAAGGTTCTACCATCTTAGTAACTGCCATCAGGGATATGCTATTGGGATCCCTTCCTGCTCTTATACATGTCTCGTTTATCCTATCTTTTATTCTCAATATATTGTCACGTATCCCCATTTCTGCCTCCTACTTACTATTGACGTATATCACTCTTCTATCTATCTTTTCTATCTTAAATAGCTTAGATATGCCAATAATTACTTCAGATGATCCTATAAACAGATAACCATCTTTTTTTAATACATCCTTTATTCGACTTAAAAGTTCCTTCTGAGTATTCAGATCAAAATAAATCATTATATTTCTAAAAAATACTATATCATAAGTCTCCTTCCATATTATAGCATTTTTATCCAGTACATTTATTTTATGAAACTCTATATACTTTTTTAGATCCTTTTTTATCTCATACTCACTATCATTTATCTTTGTAAAGTACTTCCCCAAAAAATAAGCATTAAGCCCTCTTGCCACCTCTATTTGTCTATATCTTCCCTGTTTAGCGCGAAAGAGTGCATATTCACTTATATCTCCAGATACTATTTTAAAATCCCACCTATCTATATCAGGAAAGACTTCAAGAGCCGTCATTACAATAGAATACGGCTCTTGCCCTGTGGAAGAGGGGACACTCATTATACGAATTTTTTTATTCTTCTTCTCCTGTATATATCTTGGAAATATATGAATTCTTAAAATGTCAAAAGGATAACCATCTCTAAAAAATGATGTCTCATTAATTGTAATTGCATCTATAAATTCTTTAAATAGGTTATCATCAAAGGGTAAAGACTTTATTAAATTATAGAAATCCATTATTTTAGCGCACTTTGCTTTTTTTAAAAGTGGTGCAAGTTTCAGTTCTAAAAAATAATCCTTATTTTCCTTATATGTGATGCCTGTTTTTTCTTTTATCAAATTTCTTATAAGCGATAAAATCTCTTTGGAATTACTCACAAACCCCCCTATTTATTGCAAAAAATCCTTTATAATAAGGGATTCTCTGTCAAAAAGATATGGAGAAACCTTATATTTATCTATATTAGAAAGGAAATATATATCCTCTTTTTTACCAAATCTTAATATATTCTTTCCACTCCCAGTTTCTAAAAGTGAGTTATATAAATTCTCTTTTTTCATTAAAAAATACTCATAAGAAAGATAAGCAGCATCGGTTAAAGAAAAATTTTTATATTGTAAAAGGGTATATATATATGCGCCACCACATAAAATATCATCTATAGCCAGATCACCTTCTTTGCCTGCACATACTATAGTAATATCTCGTCCCTCTTTTACAGAGAGCTCATATACTGTTTCAGATAGATATCCAAGATTTAAAAAGCTTCCCATAAAGAGATAAGAGACATAATTATATCTCTTTATGGTCTTTGTTCCATTAGTGGTAGTAAGGATGAGAGCTTTCTCTGACACCTTCCCCTTTTGTATCTGAACAGGGGAATTATCGAAGTCAAATCCTTCTATCTTTTGTCCACCTCTCTCGCCCGCAATATAAGCAGCATTACCCATCTTTTCTTTAAGAGAAAAGGCCTCGCCTATCTTTTCTGCAACAAGTACCATTTCTCCCCCTTCCCCTAAAAATGTAGTAATGGTACTTGTTGCTCTTATTACATCTATAACAATTACTATATCGTCCTTTTTTACTTCTCTATAAGGAAGCGGAAGTAAATCAATTCTCTGTTTTTTCATATCTTAATATGAGGTGTTTTGCTGCCCATACCTCGTCCAATCTCCCCACAGGGGTAACATGTGGTGCCTCTTTTAACAAGTCAGGGTCCTTATCTATTTCCTCCGCTATACTGTTTAAGGCATCTGCAAAGGCCTCAATAACCTCTCTATCCTCTGTCTCTGTAGGCTCTATCATAAGATCTTCCTTTACAATAAGGGGGAAGTATATTGTGGGCGGATGAAAGCCATAGTCTATAAGCCTTTTTGCTACATCCAACGCCTTTATTCCCTTATCCTTATATCTCTTTGTGGAAACGACAAATTCATGCATATATCTCTCATTATACGGCAAGTCAAATTTATCTTTTATAAGTCCTAAGAGATAGTTTGCATTCAAAACAGCACCTGCAGAGGTCTCAAAGATGCCCCTTTCACCTAAAATCCTAAGATAAATGTATGCCTTAAGCACAACAAGGAAATTTCCATAAAATGCACGTACCTTACCTATAGATTCTGGATAATCATAGTTTAAGAAATAGGCCCCGCCCTTCTTTTTCTCTACATGAGGAACTGGGAGAAACTTTACAAGATGAGACTTAACACCTATGGGACCAGAACCTGGCCCACCTCCTCCATGAGGTGTTGCAAAGGTTTTATGCAGATTGAACTGAATAGTATCAAATCCCATATCTCCTGGGCGTACACGACCCAATATAGCATTTAAGTTTGCACCATCATAATGTAAGAGTGCCCCGTACTCATGTGCAAGGTCTGCTATCTTTTTGATGTTCTGTTCAAATATACCCAATGTGTTAGGATTGGTAAGCATAATAGCTGCTACATCCTCATCCATAAGTTCCCTTAAGTGATCACAATCTACCATTCCTTTCTCATTGGAACGTACCTCAATTACCTCATAACCTGCAAGGGCAGAAGATGCAGGATTTGTTCCATGCGCAGAGTCTGGTACAATCACTTTCTTTCTTGGATTTCCATTTGCTGTGTGATATGCCCTTATCACTAAAAGACTTGTAAGTTCTCCATGTGCACCTGCTGCAGGTTGAAATGTTACCTTATCCATTCCACTTATCTTTTCAAGATATGAGGCAGTTTCATACAGAATCTCCAGGGCCCCTTGAGAAAATTTCTCTGGGTAATAAGGGTGAATATCTTTAAATTGGGAATCCTGAGTAATATATTCAGAAATCTTGGGATTGTATTTCATAGTACAAGAACCTAATGGATAAAAGTTTGTATCGACCCCTACATTAAGTTGAGAAATATTGGTAAAATGTCTTACTACTTCAAGTTCTGAAACCTCTGGCAAATAGGCTTTCTTTTTTCTTATAAATTTAGAGGGAAGGAGTTCATGTGGAAATTTTGACGAAATATTCTCTTTTTTTACAGGAATATATGTCCTCTTTCCTGGCCTTGATAATTCATATATAAGCTTAGTCATGGTACCCCTCCAGGGCCTTTTCTAATTTCTCTATATCTCTTTTATTTATCATCTCAGTAACATTTATAAGAAAGGAATCCTTCATATCCTTTCTATATCTCCCCAATGGAAGTCCAAATATTATATCTTTATCTAAAAGATAGTTATATAGTTTATCTGGGTTGTAAATTGTTTTTATCACAAATTCATTAAAAAATGGTGAGGCAAACCTAAGATCAAATCCATCTTTGGCAATAATCACATCTTTTACATAGTGAGCAAGTGAAAGGTTGTATTCAGAAAGTTCATAAAAGCCTTCTTTTCCTAATAAAGAAAGATAAATAGCTGCTCGTAATGCACAAAGCCCTTCATTTGAACATATATTAGATGTTGCCTTTGCTCTTCTTATATGCTGTTCTCTGGTAGATAAGGTAAGCACAAATCCTCGGTTACCCTTTACATCCTTAGTTTGACCTACAAGCCTTCCTGGCATCTTTCTTACATACTTTTTAGAAGTACCGAAAATGCCAAGATACGGACCTCCAAATGCAAGGGGATTTCCAAAACTCATACCCTCTCCTGTCACAATATCTGCCCCTAATTCCCCTGGAGGAGTGATTATCCCCAAGGAAAGTGGTTCAGATGTAGATGTAACCAATAGTAGATCGCCTATTGCCTCTCTTATATCATCTAAATCTTCAATAATGCCAAAGAAATTGGGATACCCTATTGCTACACCTGCTACATCTAAGAGATGCTTCTTTATAAATTTTATATCTGTCTTTCCATCTTCATCAAATGGCACTTCTACAATTTCTATACCCTTATTCTTTGTATATGTCTTTACCACCTGCAAATATTCTGGATGAATGGCGGATGAGATCAAAAACTTATCCCTTCTGGCAATATTTGTTGCCATAAGTACAGCTTCTGCCAAGGAGGATGCGCCATCATACATAGAGGCATTTATTACATCTACTCCAAATATGTAAGAAAGCATCGTCTGATATTCAAATATTGCGGTAAGTGTCCCCTGGCTTACCTCTGGCTGATAAGGGGTGTAAGCAGTAGCGAACTCCCCTCTTCCAGAAAGATAATCTACCACAGGAGGGACAAAGTGAAAATATGCCCCTGCCCCTAAAAAAGAAGATAGAGAAAGTATATCCTTATTCTTTACGCCTATGTTGTGCAATTCCTTGACGATATCCTTCTCTGTAAGATCATCAGGAAGGCCTATTTTATCTTTATTTAAAACCTCAGAAGGAAGATGAGAAAAAAGATCCTCTATATTGTTAAGACCTAATCTTTTTAACATCACCTCAACATCTTCTTTTGTATGAGGCACATAGTTCATTTTTCTTCTTCCTCCAGGAACTTTGCATAGGCCTCTTTATCCATAAGATTATTCAATTCATCTTTATTTTCTAATTTTATCTTTACAAGCCAACCTTCACCATATGGATCAGAATTTACAAGCTCTGGCGAATCTTGCAATTTTTCGTTCACTTCAATAATTTCCCCTGAAACAGGAGCATATACATCAGACGTAGCCTTTACAGACTCAAGTACCATAAAAGGTTCCATTTGTTTTATTTTCTTTCCCACCTCAGGAAGTTCTGCATATACTACATCTCCTAAGCTATCCTGAGCATAATCTGTTACACCACATATACCTTCATCACCTTCAACCTTTAACCATTCATGTTCCTTTGAGTAAAGTAATCCATCTCTTAATTCCATAATCTCTTACCTCCTATCTATTTTTTATAAAATGGAAGTGAAACAACCTGTGCATCTATCCTTCTTCCTCTAATACTAATAAGTATAGAATCTCCCTCCACTATACTTAAATCCTTCACATAACCCATACCTATCATCTTCCCTAACATAGGGGATAATGCACCACTTGTCACCCATCCTATTTCTTTTTCTTCTTTAAATATTTTATATCCTTGCCGTGGCACACCTTTTTCCATAATAAAACCAACAAGCTTTTTTTCAATACCTTTTTTCTTGATTTTTAATAAGGCATCCTTTCCTACAAAATCTTTATCCCAAAAAATAAAAGAAGAAAGGCCTGCCTCTATAGGATTTATTTCATCTGAAAGCTCATGTCCATAAAGGGGATATCCTGCCTCAAGACGAAGAGTATCTCTTGCCCCTAAGCCACAAGGGGTTATGCCCTTCTTAAAGATAATTTCCCATATGTAAGGTATATCCTCTTCTCTTGCATATATTTCAAAACCCAAATCCCCTGTATATCCTGTGCGAGAAAGAATCACATCCCACTTTCTGGCAAATTTTACATCTTTTTGGAAAGAGTAAAACTTAATGGCTTTTAAATTAACATCAAAAAATGGAGAGAGCACATCCAGAGAGTGAGGCCCTTGTACAGCGATATTTCCATAATCCGTGAGCTTAAGAGAAAGTTCCTCTGGTAAGTATACACTTATATAATTCATATCTTTTTCTATATTGGATGCATTTATTACAAGCATGACCTTGTCTTGAGAAAATGGATACACTAGAAGATCATCTACTATCCCACCATTTTCTCTTAATAAAAAACTATATTTTACCTTTCCCTCAGGTATACCCTTTAATTTAGCAGGTAAGAGATAGTTTACGAAATCTAATGCACCGTTACCTTCAACAATTACCTCTCCCATATGAGAGACATCAAACATACCCACAGATGTCCTAACAGCCTTATGTTCTTTTATAATACTTGAATAATAAAGGGGCATCTCATACCCCCCAAAAGGTACAAGTTTTGCCCCATGTTCTTTATGCCACTTGTAAAGTGGTGTTCTTTTGAGCTCTGCCATTAGAACAAACCCACCACTCTTCCGTTTTCATCTATATCTATATCCATCGCTGCAGGATGTGATGGAAGTCCCGGCATAGTCATCATAGTTCCAAGGAGTGGGTATAGGAAGCCTGCGCCCACAGATGCTTTTATATCTCTAATAGGGACTCTAAATCCTCTTGGCCTTCCCTTTAATTCTGGATCATGAGATATAGATAGATGTGTTTTTGCCATACATATAGGTAACTTATCAAAACCCTTTTCTGTAAAGAATTTAATCTTTTTCTCTGCCACAGGAGAATAGTCTACGCCATCTGCACCGTAGATCTTTGTAGCAATAGTCTCAATTTTGTCCTTTATAGGCATATCAAGTGGATATAGATAACGAAAATCATTTTTCTTCTGTGCTGCCTCTACCACCTTTTCTGCAAGCTCTAACCCACCTTCTCCTCCTTTTGCCCATACTTCGTGAACAACAACTGCATATGCACCTGCCTCCATAGCCTTTTCCTTTATTACTTCTATCTCTCTTTCGGTATCTGTGGTAAATCTATTTATTGCAACAATAGGAGGTACACCAAATAATTTTACATTCTCTATATGTTTTGCAAGGTTTTCACAACCCTTTGCCACTGCATCTACATTCTCTCTTGCAAGTGCATCTTTGTCTACCTTTCTTCCAGGCTTTAGCACAATACCACCACCATGCATTTTAAGTGCACGTACTGAGGCTACAATAACTGCTGCATCTACCTTAAGACCACTTACCCTACATTTTATATCTACCATCTTCTCAAATCCCATATCTGCTCCAAATCCACTCTCTGTCACTACATAATCTGCAAATCGCGCTGCAATAAGGTCTGCAAGGACTGAGTTATTACCGTGAGCAATATTTGCAAAAGGCCCTGCATGCATAATGGTAGGTACATGTTCTATGGTCTGTACTAAATTCGGTTTAATTGCGTCTTTTAACAATACTGTCATAGCGCCTGCTGCCTTCAGATCTTCTGCTGTGACTGGTTCACCATCTAAATTGTATGCGGCAACCATTCTTCCCAATCTCTCTCTAAGATCTTTTAGATTTTTTGCCAATGCCAATATAGCCATTACTTCTGATGCAACTGTTATATCAAAGCTTGCCTCACGAGGAACACCGTTTAATTTGCCACCAAGTCCTACAATTATTTGACGTAACGCCCTATCATTTATATCAACACCACGATTTACCTGAATATTATGGATATCAATTTTTAAGGCATTTCCTTTTTGCAAGTGATTATCCAACATGGCAACAAGTAGATTATTTGCAGCACCTACTGCATGAATATCCCCTGTAAAATGAAGGTTTATATCCTCCATAGGGAGCACCTGAGAATACCCACCACCTGCTGCTCCGCCTTTTATGCCAAATACAGGCCCCATGGATGGTTGTCTCAATGTAATAATGGTTTTCTTACCTAATTTTGCAAGTGCCTGACCAAGTCCTATAGTGGTAACAGTTTTTCCCTCTCCAAGAGGAGTAGGCGTAATTGCTGTTACATCAATATACTTCACATTTGGGTTTAATTCCTTACGAGAAAGGACATCTAAAGAAATCTTTGCTTTATACTTTCCATAAAGTTCAATCTCGTCCTCTTTCAAACCCATCTCTTCTGCAATTTCTACAATAGGTTTTAAAGTAGCCTCCTGGGCAATTTCTAAATCCGATTTCATAACATATGCCTCCTATCTTAATCTAAATTTTTGAAAACCCTCTCGAATAATCCTACCATCACCATTCAAAACTACATAATTAAGGGGTAAAAAGCTAAATATATTTATATCTCTTAAAAGATCATCTTTATTAGCTACCAAAAGGATCATATCTCCATTATCTGTAAAAACATTCGGCAGGCGTATTATAAATGCATATTCTCCGCTATAACTAAAATCAAGAAATGATAACCCAAATTTATTAAGCTCTATACTGGGGGTCAAGGAGGAAAATACCTTATCTATACAGGATATATCATCTGCTGAACAAAACACTATAGGTATTCTCTTTTTATACTTTTTTAACCTTTTCTTATATGTTGCCATATCTATCTTTGAGATGTTATATCCTTTCTTTTTAAAAAGCTCAGTTAGGTTATTTATATAGTTATCCACACCTTTGGAAAGCTCAGAAGAAGATATAAGCAAAATTCCCCTATCCTTCCCTTCCTTCTTTATTAATGCTCCTATACTTTGAGGAATGACCACTTCCTGCTTCCCGCTATTTATATCAGATAGGTAGGAAAGTATCTTAGGATAAAATGCTGCAAAATTTTTATAGCTATCCAGATTTCTATAATAATCACTAAGAAACTCAGCCATAGGCCTTACAAGATAATAACCCCTTCTCTCCTCTTTTACAATAGCCCATGCCTCTTCTCTATCAGAATAAAGTACCTTCATTATATGAGATGCAACTGCACTTACCATAAGTTCATTTATAAGTTTATAGGTTGGAAGTTTTTTTTCCACCATATTATAAGAGTAGATATGAGTAAGTTTTTTGATTTCCTTAAGATAGTCATAATCTATAGGCTCCACAAAAGATCTTACAAGCTCTTTTATGATCTGGTATACATATTCGAGCTTTGCTCGTTCTGTTTTTGGGATAGAAGAGGTATTCATTATAGCAAAAGATTCAAAACCATAAGGATTTCTTATATACAACCCATAGCTTTTGGAGGCTGCTGGAGAAAGATAAATATTGTAATTATAAGAGGATGTCTTGAAAAAGCCCTCAAGCACAGACACAAGATCCAGAGGTAAAAGATCGGAGATATTCTTTTTTATGTTATCATAAAATGCTGTATGGTCTTTATAGAATTTATTAAAATTAAAATCATAATAAAATGCCTTAAACTCATATATAAATTTTTTTAAAAAACTCTTTTTTAAGGCAGATGTAGGTATTCCTATACCTTTTGATATCTCAATATAAGACTTCTCAGGATACATAAATTTTAAATCTGGGGGAGGAGATAGGTGTAATAATAGAAGATAGGGCGCCTCATTCTTAAATCCAAATGTCTTAAGGAGTTGAATCATAGTAATGGATGGATGTTTTCTTTTGTTAATCTTTGCAAAATAAGTATCTATATCCCTTTTATATTCGAGGAATTCACTATCCTTAGGCCATAAAGATATATGAGCAAGATAGTTTAATATACTAAGTGCCTCAATCCTCGGCATTATTTCTATATGCAGTTCTCCTCCAAAAGAGATACCGGAGGTGAGAAAAAGGGTTATAAAAAATAAGATAAAGAATCTTTTCAAGTTTAACCACCTCAATTTTTCTTAGTTATATACTCATGAATGGCCTTTGCCGCCTTTCTTCCTGCGCCCATAGCAGATATTACAGTTGCAGCACCTGTAACAATATCACCGCCTGCAAAGACCCCTTCTCTTGTGGTCTGACCTGTCTCTTCATCTGCAATTACATATCCCCTCTTATTTAATTCAAGGCCTGGAGTAGTCTGCGCCACAATAGGCTGTGAAGCCTGTCCAATAGCGATAATTGCATTATCTATATCCATTATAAAGTTTGAACCTTCAATAGGAACAGGTCTCCTTCTTCCTGATTCATCTGGCTCTCCAAGTTCCATTTTTATAAGTTCTACACCTCTAAGCCAACCATTTTCATCTCCAATAAATCTCACAGGATTTACAAGAAACTCAAACTTTACCCCTTCTTCCTCTGCATGTCCTATTTCTTCTAACCTTGCAGGCATTTCTTTTCTCGATCTCCTATAAACTACTACAACCTCCCCTGCCCCAATACGCAGAGCTGTCCTTGCAGCATCCATTGCTACATTTCCGCCTCCCACTACAATCACGCGTTTTCCCAGTTGAATGGGAGTATCATATTCTGGAAACTCGTGTGCATGCATAAGATTTATTCTTGTAAGAAATTCACTTGCAGAATAAACTCCAATAAGGTTTTCTCCTTCTATTCCCATAAACCTTGGCGTACCTGCACCCACTGCAATAAAAACTGCTTCATATCCTTCTTTAAATAGGTCATCAATGGTATATAAATAGCCAACTACTGCATCTGTAACTATTTTTACACCCAATTTCTGTACAAATTCGAGTTCATTTTTCAATACCTTCCGAGGCAAACGAAATGGAGGAATACCATATGTAAGCACTCCTCCTGGTTCATGGAGAGCTTCAAATATGGTAACCTCATATCCCATCTTTGCAAGGTCTACAGAACAACTAATACCTGCAGGTCCAGAACCTACAATAGCCACCCTATGCCCATTTGGTGGAGGAAGTTCTGGAACCTCAACACCGTGTTCATATTCCCAGTCTGCCACAAATCGCTCCAGGCGGCCTATGGCAACAGGCTCACCTTTTATTCCCACAACACACTTTGCTTCACATTGAGATTCTTGTGGACATACTCTACCACAGATGGCAGGTAAGAAGTTATCTTCTTTTATCTTCATGACAGCCTCTTTAAATTTCCCTGCCTTTATAAGTTGAATAAAATTGGGTATCTTTATATTTACTGGGCAACCCTCTACACAAAAGGGTCTGGGACAGTTGAGACATCTCTCTGCTTCAAGTTGAGCAAGTTCTGCTGTAAATCCAAGGGCCACTTCTTCAAAGTTGTGGATCCTCTCTTTAGGATCCTGCTCTGGCATATGTTGACGCGGTATCTTTTTCATCTCTGCACCTCTTTCTCCCAGAGTTCAAGGGAAACTCGCTCTTTATCTACATACATCTTGTTTCTCCTCATAAGTTCATCAAAATCCACTTCATGGCCATCAAAAATAGGACCATCTACGCAGGCAAACTTTACTTGACCCCCTACAGTAACTCTACATGAACCACACATTCCTGTACCATCTACCATTATAGGATTCAAGCTAACTAAGGTAGGAATATTATAAGGTCTTGTAGTCTTTGCCACCATTTTCATCATTATGGTAGGACCTACTGCAATAACTACATCCAGATCCCTTCCTTCATCTATCAGGTTTTGCAAAACAGTGGTAACAAATCCTTTTGTCCCCTCAGAACCATCATCTGTAGCAATAAGAAGCTCATGGGATGATGTCTCCATTTCCTCTCTCATTATTAAAAGGTCTTTATTTCTTGCACCAACTATCGATATAATTCTTTTCTTTCCTTCTTTGTACAATTCTTTTGCTTTAGGATATATAGCAGGTATACCTACTCCACCACCTATAAGGACTACATTCTCAACATTTTCTTCCAATTTAAAAGGTATACCAAGAGGCCCGACGAAATCCAGGATTTCGTCTCCTTCCTCCAGTGTTCCAAGTAGTTTTGTGGTTTTTCCTATCTCCTGAAATACGATGAGTATGGTCCCTTTTTCTCGATCATAATCTGCAATTGTAAGAGGGATTCTCTCTCCCTTCTCATGGATCCTAAGTACCACAAATTGTCCCGCCTTTGCCTTTTTCGCAACTTGAGGGGCATAAATATTAAACCACTTTATGTCTGATGAAAGTACTCTCTTCTCTAATATCTTGTACATTTAGCCCTCCCATAACTATAATGAAAACCTTTGTCATTATAATTTTACACAAATAATAAGTAAAAATCAAGAAAAATACCTTATCTTTTCGTAAAGTTTCACAAAATCATTTACAGAAAGGGTTTCAGGTCTTGACTTTGGATCTATATTAAGCTCTGTTAAGATCCTCATTAACCTATCTTCTTCTGGAATAATAGCCCTTAATGTGTTTACAATCATTTTTCTTCTTTTCCCAAATACTACATTTAATATATGAAAAAAAAGCTCTTCATTATTAATATTATAGATATTGTGAGGGATAAAGGTCAATACTTCTGAATCTACCTTTGGCCGAGGATAAAAAGAACCAGGTTTTATACGAAAAACTGGTTTTACATAAAAGGCAGCCTGGGCAGCCACAGAGAGGATGCCATACACCTTACTACCAGGCGGAGAAACTATCCTATCCCCTACATCCTTAGGAACCATAATGACTCCTTCTTCAAGAAACGACCTCCATTCATACAGTTTCCTTACTATAAAAGACGAAATATAGTATGGAATATTGCCTACTATCTTTATCCTCCTAAGTCCATGCTCGGAGAGGACATTTTTTAAATCTATTCTTCGAATATCTTCAAATATGAAGGAAAGTGAGGGATATCTTTTTTGAAGCTCCATTAATATGGGAAAAAAATCTCTATCTACCTCTACCCCTATTACCCTTTCTGCAATATCCTTTAGAAAGATAGTTAAATTTCCAGGTCCACTTCCTATTTCTAATATTGCCTTATTTTCTTTCCCTATTATTTGGATAAGCTTAGTCAAAATATTGAAATCTATAAGAAAATTCTGTCCTTTTTCTTTTTTTATATTTATATTGTATTCCAAAAAAAGTGTTTTTAATTTCTTCTCTGACAAAAATAAGTCTTTATTCATACTCGTGGTAGCGTTATTCCTTTCTGGCCTTGATACTTTCCGTGTTTATCTTTGTAGCTCACTTCACATACCTCATTTGCTTTTAGAAATATAAGCTGGGCAATTCCCTCATTTGCATATATCTTTGCAGGTAGAGGTGTTGTATTACTTATCTCAATAGTAATATGCCCTTCCCATTCTGGCTCAAGTGGTGTAACATTTACAATTATTCCACATCTTGCATAGCTTGATTTTCCAAGGCATATTGCCAGGAGATCGCGGGGCATTTTTATATATTCTATACTTCTCCCAAGTGCAAATGAGTTGGGAGGAATGATACATACATCGCCCTCAAAATCTACAAATTCCCCTCCCACAAACCCTTTGGGGTCTATAATAACATTATTCACATTTGTAAAAATCTTAAACTCAGGCGCAATTCTTATGTCATATCCATAAGAAGAAAGTCCATATGAGATAACCCCTTCTCTAACCTGCTCCTCAGAAAAAGGTTCAATCATTCCTTTTAATTTTCTAATTTCTTTATCGCTTAACACACCCATTTGCAAAAGCTCCTTTTTTAATTATTATACTATTTTAATTATACCATAGATAAAGCTTTTTATACTTATTGGCTACGAGAATTTAAGAAAATACTATAAATATAAGGAAGAAATAAAGATTTTTAAGCAGCAAAAACACTCTTAGAATAGAGAAAGCAAGGTTATTTTAATTTTTCTTCTTTTCTCTTAGAGTCCAAGCGATTATAAGAGTAAAGATACCCATTAATAAGAAAGTCCTACTTATTGTAAACCTATCGGCAAGGTAACCTACAATTGGTGCAAGAACTATTACCAAAATGGATCTCAATTGACTCTCTATAGAAAGTACGGTAGCCCTCTGTGTTTTTTTCATATAGTCTCCTAATACATCTACTACTAAAGGTCTACGGGAATCCTTCATTACATAAAGGATAAAGTAGAGTAGTATGATTACTAAAACAAGTTTCATCTGAATAAAAAATCCAAGAGAAAAAAGTATAAGACCCATAACGAAAAAGTATATATCCATAAGAAGAGAAGAAGGGTATCTCTTGTTTAATTTATAGACATTTCGAGAGGCCCAAGAACTTACAATATAAAATACTCCATAAACAATACCTAATACTACTTTTACCCTTTTATCAGGACTAAATCCCGCTAAAAAAGATATAGAAATCCCTATCATTGATACCTTAAGGATAGGTTGAATATAATCTTTTAACACCTTAAAGATTCCATCATATAAAGAAGAAGAAAGAAGGGGTCTTATAAGTAATTTATTCTTCATTATATCTTTTAAATGAGATATACTATTTTTAAAAAATTTCTTTAGGGAAAGATCTGTTTCTATCCTTTCATTTAAACTATTAGGATAAGAAAGTATTAATAAAAAATCTAAAATATAAGGCAATACAGAGAGAAGAAATATCCATTTTAATGCAGGAAGGTTTAGGATAAATATGATAGATAGAAATGCAGAGATGGAAGAACCCATAAGAGAAAAAGACCTTGTTCTTCCATAAACAAAAGTTTTGTACTCAAACCAGCCCTTTTGTTCCAGATAAGAGTAAATCATAGCCTTATGCGTACCTGATCTAAAGGCTTCACCCAATCCAAAAAATATCATCCCTATAAGGACAATAGTAAAATTCCTACCTATAAAGAAAAATATAAAAGAAATAATATAAAAGATGAAACATATAAGGAGTTCTGTTTTCTTACCGTACTGATCTGCAAGGATACCAGAGGGTATTTCAAATATATAAGTAATAAGTTCTCTTACAGAAAATAAAATTCCTATAAGAAAAAGATTTATCCCTATAGAAAGAAGGTATAAATATAAATATGGTTCGAAAAATTTAAGGTTCTTAAGAAGTCCATAGAAAGAAAACTTCCATATTTGGATGTCTCTTACAATTTCCCTATGCACTGCACTTTCATTTACAAGGAGTTTCCTATTTTCTTCCATATATCACCTTCTCAAAAGCCGATGGGCGGACTCGAACCGCCGACCTACTGATTACGAATCAGTTGCTCTACCAACTGAGCTACACCGGCGTATAAAAAATCTTTAATGAAAATATTTACTTATAAATCTCTATTTATAGATCCTGATCACCTGTAAAGGTAGGTACCAATTTTACAAGTTTTACACCTTTATGATTGGAAAGCTGCTTTGTAAATTCCGTTATCTTCTTTATTTGACCTTTTAATACGATGATTTCCATACAATTATGTTCACTTAAGTGAAGATGTGAAGAAAAAACTATCTCTTTTAGATAATGATGTTGTATACGGGTAAGCTTCTCCAGCAAATTGGGAACTTCATGATCATAAACAAGAGTAACCGTTGCAAAAATTTTTCCTTTTTTTGTTTCCCATTCCTCTTCTAAAAGTCTCTTTCGGATGAGATCACTTATAGCTTTTGATCTATTCTTATATCCCTTATCTTTCATAAATTGAGAGAATTTTTCCATAAGTCTATTATCAATAGACACACTAAACCTTGTAATTTTTTCCATCTCCCCACCTCAACATTGATTTTCGTTTATTTTACCATAAAGTATAATCTTATTGCAAGGTTTTTAATACTATGTTATATATAAATTATGGATTAACAACTAAACTATTTCTCAAGTATAGATATTTTATATCAATTTTATTGCAAGTAATTCTATCCTATGATATACTTTGAATATGAAGAAAAGTAGGGAGATAAAAGTATATGGCATTGTTCAAGGAGTAGGATTTAGACCTTTTGTATATAGGATTGCAAAAGAAAATAACCTTTCTGGATATGTATTAAACAATACTGAAGGTGTAGAAATTGTAGTAGAAGGAGACAATACACAAATAGAAGGGTTTATAAAAGCACTGAAAGAAAAGTGTCCTCCCTTATCATTTATCCAGGAAATAAAAACAAGAGAACTAGAACTTAAAGGATACAGAGAATTCGTCATAAAAGAAAGTGAGAAAACAAATAAGAAGGAGACATTTATACCTCCAGATACCATGGTATGTGATGAATGCCTTTCGGAATTTTTTAACCCCCACAACAGAAGATATCATTATCCCTTTATCACATGTACAAATTGTGGACCGAGATTCTCTATTATAAATGATATTCCATATGATAGAGAAAATACAGAGATGAAAAACTTTTTTATGTGCAAAGAGTGTCTATCAGAGTATCAGAACCCTCTTGATAGAAGATTTCATACAGAGCCAAACGCCTGTCCTATATGTGGTCCTCATCTTTCTCTGTACAATAATAATGGAGAGCTCATAATTGAGAGGGATACCGATAAAATAGCAGATTTTATCGTAGAACTTTTATCAAAGGGAAAGACTATTGCGGTAAAGGGCATTGGGGGATATCATCTTGCAGTAGATGCCACAAACGACAAAGCTGTCCATACACTAAGAGAAAGAAAGAGGCGCCCCTTTAAGCCATTTGCTATTATGATAAAGAATATAGAAGTAGCAAAGGACTATTTTTATATAGGAAAAAATGAAGAAAAGATTCTTATATCCAAAGAAAGGCCTATTGTATTGGTTCAAGAAAAAAGGAGATTGGTAAGTAATTTTGTTGCACCCAATCTAAGTTATATAGGTATTATGCTCCCATATACCCCCTTTCAACATCTTATATTTTCATATCCATATATAAAGGCACTTGTTATGACCAGTGGAAATATATCTGGGGAACCTATAATTTTTGATGATGATACAGCCTTTAAGGAGCTTGCAAATATTGCAGATTATTTTGTTACATACAATAGAAAAATTGCCTCTTTCTCTGATGATTCTGTGATCTTTGTAGAGGATAAAACTCCTTATTTTATAAGGCGTTCAAAGGGCTTTGTCCCATTGCCTTTTTTAAAAGACAAGGAATTTTCAATACCCATGTTTGCAACAGGAGGAGATTTAAAAAATACCTTTGCAATTGCAAAGGAAAATAAGATAATACTGAGTCAATATCTGGGAGACCTTTCTTCGCCAAAAAGCGAAAAACTATACAAAGATACTTATAATCACTTTAGAAAGATCTTTGATATATCTCCAAAGGTAGTAGTATCTGACAAGCACCCAGGGTATTTTACCACATACATTGCAGAAGAAATGGAAAAAGAGGGATTAAAATGGATAAAAACCCAACACCACCATGCCCATATCGTCTCAGTTATGGAGGATTTAAATCTCCAGGGTCCTGTAATAGGCATTGCTTTTGACGGTACAGGATATGGTGATGATAATACCTTATGGGGGAGTGAATTTCTAATCACTACAAGAACAAACTACACAAGAAAGGCTCACTTTTCCTATTTTTCTTTACCAGGGGGAGAAAAGGCTATAAAAGAAATCTGGAGAATAGCTACATCATTATTATACCATAGTTTTGGAGGCAGTATACCACTTAGAAAATATAAAGGGAAAAAAGCTGTGATAGAGATGTTATCCAAAAAAATAAATTCTCCTCTTACATGTAGCATTGGTAGACTATTTGATGGCATAGCAAGTATACTTGATATATGCGATATAATAACAGAAGAGGCAGAGGCAGCACAAAAACTCGAAACGCTTGCAACAAATGGATGGGAAAAGTCATCATTTTCTATTCCTTATAGAGAAAGAAACGGTATATATAT
>JALVIU010000324.1 GCA_027028665.1 Candidatus Atribacteria bacterium
AGCCTGAAATTAGAAAAAGAGATCCATATTATGGAGGTATGTGGTACACATACCATGGAATTTTTTAGAACGGGGGTAAAAGATATATTTCCAGAAAGACTACATCTCATTGATGGACCAGGTTGTCCTGTATGTGTCACCCCAAACGAGTATCTGGATCGAGCAATTGAGATAGGAAAGACCTATAAAAATATAAAAATAACCACCTTTGGAGATATGCTAAAGGTTCCATCATCCTATAGTTCCCTTAAAGATGAGAAGGCATCTGGTATGGACATAGAGATCGTCTATTCACCCTTTGATGCATTAGAGATAGCCAAAGAAAACCCTTCCAAAGAGGTAGTATTCTTAGGTGTAGGATTTGAAACAACTGCCCCAGGAGAGGCAGCAACTATACTAAAGGCAAAGAAAATAGGGATAAAGAACTTCTCTGTCCTTTCAGGGGCAAAACTTACAATACCAGCTGTACATGCATTATTGGATGGTAAAAATACAAATATAGATGGCTTTATATATCCTGGTCATGTAAGTGCTATAACAGGAATGGAGCCTTATTACATGATCGCAGAAAGATATAAAAAACCAGGTGTAGTAACTGGATTTGAGTCATATGACCTATTAATAGGGACCCTCTCTCTTATTGCACTTATAGAGACCAAAAGGAGTATAGCTATAAATGAGTATAAAAGGGTGGTAAGAGAAAAAGGCAATGAAAATGCAAGAGCTATTATGTATACGGTTTTTGAAAAGGGTTTATCTGTCTGGAGGGGATTAGGAGAGATACCAGAGAGTGGCCTCTTTATAAGGGAAGAATACAGAGAATTTGATGCATATTATAAATTCCCTGTTACACCACCACCTCCCAGGGAACATCCAGGATGCCGTTGTGGAGAGATCCTATTGGGGCTTATAACGCCCTTTGAGTGTCCCCTTTTTGGTAAGGTATGTACCCCCGAGACACCTGTAGGCCCGTGTATGGTATCTACAGAGGGGGCATGTGCTGCATATTATAAATACGGGAGGGAAAAATGGTAGAAAAGATTACACTTGCCCATGGAAGTGGTGGGAAGCTCATGAACCAGCTTATAGGTGACCTCATTACAAAACACTTTGGTATGAAAGAAGAAGATATAGATGATGCATATGTATTTATACCAGAACCAGATACAAAAAGGTTTGCATTCACTACAGATACCTTTACAGTCTCTCCCATATTTTTTCCAGGAGGAGATATAGGAAAACTTGCCATAAATGGCACAGTAAATGATTTGTCTGTTATGGGTGCAAAACCCCTCTTTCTCTCTGTGGGATTTGTCATAGAGGAGGGATTTCTTATAAGTGATCTTGAAAAGATACTCTCATCTATGAAAGGGGCAGCAGATTATGCAAGTGTAAGGATTGTTACAGGTGATACAAAGGTTGTGGAACAGGGTAAGGCAGATAGGATATTTATAAATACAACAGGGATTGGCAAGTTTGAAGCTGATATCCAGAGAAGACCTATTGAAATAGGGGATAAAGTGATAATAAATGGAACTATCGGGGACCATGGAATAAGCATAATGGCAGAGAGAAACAAATTTACCTTTACCAGGGGGTTAAAATCTGATTGCGCACCCCTTAACCACCTTATATTAAATCTTGTAAAAAAATTTCCAGAAAGTATAAAATTTATGAGGGATCCTACTAGAGGAGGTGTAGCATCTGTATTAAATGAGATAGCCAAAGGAAAACCCTTTGGTATTAAACTCTATGAAGAGATGTTACCTATAAAGGAAGAGGTAAAAGGGGTATCTGAAATATTAGGCATAGACCCATTATACATTGCAAATGAAGGGAAGGTAATTATAATTGTAAAGGATAAGGATGCAGAAGATGTATTAGATGAGATGAAAAAGACAAAAGAGGGAAAAGATGCACATATAATAGGAGAAGTAATAGATAAGTATCCCGGGAAGGTCTATATGGAGACAACTATAGGGGGAAGAAGAATATTACCTTTACTTACAGGAGAACAACTTCCCCGTATATGTTAAAAATAGGAGGAAAATTATGTGTCTTGCCATACCGATGAAACTCATAGAGGTAAAAAAAGGTGAAGGGATAGTAGAGACAAATGGAGTAAAGAGAAAAGTAGATTTAAGCCTTTTGAAAGACGTCAAAGAAGGGGATTATATAATAATACATGCAGGATTTGCCATAGAGAAGCTCGATCCAGACTATGCAAAAGAAATAGAGGATATCTGGAAGGAATTAGAGCCTATTTAGAAAGTAAAAATTTATTTACTACATCCCATACGCCACCTTCACTTCCTGAAGGTGCAATATATCTTGCTATCTTCTTGAGCCCAGGGCTTGCATTTGCCACAGCTACACCAAGCCCTGCTATCTCTATCATTGATATGTCATTATCCTTATCCCCGACAGCAATCACTTCATCCAGGGAAATTCCAAGATCCTTAGCAAGGAATTTTAACATATTTCCTTTGGATGCAGCCATTGGTAGAACTTCTAAATAATTTATCTCAGAATTTGTAAAATTCACATTTAGATTCTTTTTTGTCACCTCATTATAAAATTTATCCAGAAGTGATCTCTCTCCAATAATCATGATCTTTATAGGCGGTTCTTCTCTTACCATAGATAAAAGGTCTTTTTTGAATATAAGTGCTATCTTATCCTTTTTCATGTATTCCCTTACCACTTCATTATTCCATTTTGTATAACTACCATGATCATAATAGATAAATGGATTAAGCTCAGGATAATTTTCAAGTAAAGAGATTATATAAACTGCTGAATCCTTATCAAGTACCTCTTTA
>JALVIU010000325.1 GCA_027028665.1 Candidatus Atribacteria bacterium
CCTTTAAATCTACCGCCACTTCCAATATAGAAATCCTCTGTATTTTCCCTTACTACATAGAAATCTATATCATCTGGTGTTTTGTCTTTAAGCGGTGTATATAGACCAGGGAAGTACTTGATGGGTCTTAGATTTATATATTGATCGAAATAGAATCTAAGTTTTAAAAGTATCTCTTTTTCTAATACTCCAGGTCTTACTCTTGGATCTCCTACAGCTCCTAAATATATTGCATCCATATCCTCCATTTCTGAAAGTGCTGTATCAGGAAGAAGTTCTCCTGTTTCAAGATAGTGATCTGCACCAAAGGGATATTCTACCCACTTTATCTTTTCCTTTCCGAATATATCCATTGCTGCATCTATAACTTTCCTGCCTTCCCTTATAATTTCTGGTCCAATGCCATCACCAGGTATTAATGCAATGTTATACATTTATATTTCACCCCTTTCTTTTAACTTTTTTTCTACATAATTTAATAGCCCACCCAACTGGATGATCTCCTGTAAAAATTCTGGGAATGGTGGTGCCTTATATTCTCTTTGTTTTGTAAGATTTCTAACAATGCCCTTACCTGTATCTATCTCAAGTTCATCACCTGTAGAAATATCTTCAATATCTTCTTCTTTTAGTTCTAATATGGGAAGACCTATATTTATTGCATTTCTATAAAATATTCTTGCAAAGGATTTTGCAAGTACAGCTCCTACCCCTGCTGCCTTTATAGAAACCGGTGCATGTTCCCTGGAGCTACCAGATCCAAAGTTTTTTCCACCTACTATAAAATCTCCTTCCTTTACACTTTTTGCGAAATTGATATCTAAATCCTCTAAACAGTGTTTTGCAAGTTCCTTTGGGTCTGACGTATTTAGATATCTTGCAGGAATAATAAGATCTGTATCAATATTATCCCCATATTTCCATACCTTACCCTTTAAGATCATAGTTCTACCTCCTCTGGGCTTCCTATCCTACCAAGAATTGCAGATGCAGCAGCTATGGCAGGACTTGCCAGATATACCTCACTCTCTGGATGCCCCATTCTTCCTACAAAATTTCTATTTGTAGTAGATATTGCCCTTTCTCCCTTTGCCAGTACTCCCATGTGACCACCAAGACATGGACCACATGTAGGTGCAGAGACAGTAGCACCTGCTTCCATAAATATATCTATTAGCCCTCTTCTCATAGCTTCTCTATAGATTTTCGGTGTAGCGGGAATAACTATCATTCTTACATCTGGATGGATCTTCTTTCCTTTGAGAATTTGGGCTGCAAGCTCCAGATCCTCAAGCTTTCCGTTAGTACACGAACCTATAAAGGCTTGATCTATTTTTATATTACCTACTTCGCTTATAGGCTTTGTATTCTCTGGTAAATGTGGAAATGCAACTTGTGGCTCAATCTTACTTACATCAAATTCATAGACCTCTGCATATTGGGCATCTTTATCACTCTTATAGATTTTGTATGGCCATTTTGCTATATCTTTAATATACATCTCTGTCACATCATCTGGTTCTATTATGCCTGTCTTTCCACCTGCCTCAATTGCCATATTCGTTATTGTAGCCCTTGCATCCATACTAAGATTATTTATAACTTCTCCTGTAAACTCCATTACCTTGTATGTAGCACCTGCCACACCTATTTTTCCTATGGTATATAAAATTAAGTCTTTTGATGTAACCCATTTCCCCATCTTCCCATAGTATATAAACTTTATTGTCTCAGGTACCTTGAGCCATACCTCTCCAAGTGCAACAGCTGCTGCAAAGTCTGTGCTACCTACTCCTGTTGCAAATGCACCAAATGCTCCAAGGGTACATGTGTGAGAATCTGCCCCTACTATGAGCATTCCTGGAAGGGCTATACCTTCTTCTGGTAATAGTACATGTTCTATCCCCATTCTTCCTACTTCGAAGTAATTTTTTATACCGTATTTCTTTGCAAACTCTCGTACTTTTTTGCATTGTTCTGCAGATTTTATATCTTTATTTGGTGCGAAATGGTCTGGTATAAGTCCTACCCTTTCTGGATCAAAAACCTTTTTTAATCCTAAGTTTTCCAGATGGTTTATCGCAAGTGGGGCAGTAATATCATTTGCATAGGCAAAATCTACCTTTGCTTTTACTATTTCACCTACGATTACCTCTCTCCCTACATGTGCGGAGATAATCTTCTCGGCAATGGTTTGTCCCATACTCGCCTCCTTTGTATTAATTTATACAATACTCTAACTTAAATTTATTCAACTGTCAAGTTGACATTATCCTTTTATTGTGTTAATTTTATCTTAAAATGAAAGTTTCTATGGAAGAATTTGAGAAAATAATAGAGAAGGCATTTGCAAATTTGCCTGATTACTTTAAGGAAAAATTAGAGAATATCACTATTTTTGTAGAAGAATACCCAGATTTTTTGAATCCTCAGCAGAGATTTTTCTTACTTGGACTTTATAGAGGTGTACCTTATCCTAAAAGGGGCATTTATTATGGGAATGTTTTACCAGATACCATTACTATATATAAGGCCCCTATAGAAGCTCAGGTATCCAATATGGATGAACTTATCAGGCTTGTGGAAAAGGTGCTTTATCATGAGATTGGTCACTATTTTGGATTCTCCGATGATGAATTATATCGTATTATGGGCAGATAGTATAGTTGACTAAAATGGTATAATATATTATAGAGAAAAATTTGTATATAAAAGGGGGATATGATGCTCGAGATAAAACATTTAGAGGTAGAAGTAAATAACCGTAAAATCTTGAAGGATATAAATCTTACGATAAAAAAGGGTGAAGTGCATGCACTTTTTGGTCCAAATGGAATAGGTAAGACGAGTCTTTTAAATACTATAATGGGACTTTCAGGCTATAAGATAACAAAAGGTGAGATAATATTTAAAGGAAAAAAGATAAACGATCTATCCATAGATGAAAGGGCAAGGCTTGGAATAGGGATGCTTTTTCAAAGACCTCCTGTAGTAAGAGGAGTAAAGATGAGGCAGATGGTAGCCCTTGCGTCTGGAAAGACTTTAAAAGATGAGCATATAGAAGCCTTAGCAAAAGAGCTCCAGATGGATGAATTTTTATCACGGGATGTAAACTTAGGTTTTTCCGGGGGTGAAGTGAAACGCGCAGAGGTATTGCAGCTTCTTGCCCAATCTCCCGATCTTGCACTTTTAGATGAGCCTGAATCAGGGGTAGATATAGAAAATATATCTATACTTGGATATGCTCTAAATAGATTATTGCAAAAAGATTTGCCTATAATGGAAAGGAAGAGGTCTGCACTTATCATTACACATACAGGGCATATCTTAAAATACGTAGTTGCAGATGTTGGGCATATTATGCTTAATGGAAGGATAATATGTACGGGACATCCTGAAGAAATCTTGCAGGATATAAAAAAATTTGGTTATAAGGAGTGTGAGCTATGTCACAGGTAGGATTTGAAAAATTTATAGTGCCTGATGAGGATGAATATAAAAAGATAGAAACTATAGAGGAGCTTACAGAGGAAGATAAAGAGAGCTTAGCAAAGGCAGGAATTGTACCAGAGGATAAAGATAAGGCAGGAAATTTTGTCCAGATGGACCAGAGTGTTGTATATAATAAATCTTTTATTGATGGTGTTGAAATCCTTGGTATAAGAGAGGCGCTTAAAAAATATGATTGGCTATGGGATTATTACTGGAAGATTTTAGAAAAAGACAAGGATGAATATACACAGCTTTCTGATCAGCTTCCTACAGATGGTTACTTTATAAGAGTTAGAAAGGGGGTAAGACCTCCATTTCCTATCCAGTCCTGTCTTTATCTTAAAAAGGATAATGCAATACAAAGTGTACATAGTATAGTGATAGTGGAAGAGGGTGCACATGTAATGATAAATAGTGGGTGTACCTTAAGCAACCTTGTAAAAGAGGGTGTACATATAGGGATATCTGAATTTTATGTAGGAAAGAATGCATATTTAGAGTTTACTATGGTACACAGTTGGGCAGATGAATTTATTACCCGCCCTCGCACAGCCATTAGGGTAGAAGAAGGGGGGAGATTTGTTTCAAACTATATATCCCTTGGCCCTGTAAAATCTATAGAGAGCTATCCTACAGCATATCTTGTAGGAAAAGAGGCAAGTGCATATTTCAATAGCATACTTTATGCACCACCTGGTTCCCTCCTTGACGTAGGTGGAAGGATAGTATTTAAAGCAGAAAAGACAAAAGGGGAAATCATATCTCGTACTGTAAGTGGTGGTGGAAAGGTTATTGCAAGGGGTCATCTTGTAGGTGATGCACCAAAGATCAAGGCACATCTTGAATGTGATGGCCTTATAATAAAAGAAGGGGGTATTATCCATGCTGTGCCTGAGCTTGAAGGAAGAAATCCTGATGTGGAGATGTCTCATGAGGCAGCAGTAGGAAAGATAGCAGAAGAAGAAATAGAATATCTCATGGCACGAGGTATATCCCGTGAAGAGGCTATATCCTTGATAATTAGAGGATTTTTGGATACAAGTAGTATGAATCTTCCACCAAGGACACAATTAGAGGTAAACATGGCTCTTAAACAACTCGAAGAAAAAGGATTTTAAAGGTATTGATTTTATTTTGAACTTGGTATATAATATATACGACAAGTGCGCCCGTGGCTCAATTGGATAGAGCGACGGACTACGGATCCGTAGGCTGAGGGTTCGAATCCTTCCGGGCGCGCTTTTTTTATTGTCTATGAAACCATGAATGATAAAGATATAGCTTTTATGAGAGAGGCTCTTAATGAGGCAAAAATTGCATATAGAAAAGATGAGGTCCCAATAGGTGCTGTAGTTGTAAGAGATAGCAAAATTATAGGGCGGGGTCATAATCTTAGAGAGTCACTAAAGGACCCTACTGCCCATGCAGAACTTATTGCTATACGAGAGGCCTCAAGGAGCATAGGGGATTGGCGCTTAGAGGATACTACTTTGTATGTAACCCTTGAGCCCTGTATTATGTGTGCAGGTGCCATCCTTCTCTCTCGTATTCCAAGGGTTGTATTTGGTGCAGAGGATAAAAAAGGTGGGGCACTGGTAAGTTTGTTACATGTATTTGATACCCCAGGTCTAAACCATAAGGTGGTGTATGAGGGCGGGGTCTTAGAGGAGGAATCGAGAAGGCTTTTAAAGGAGTTCTTTAAGGCATTGCGAAATAAGGAGAAGTGGCCGAGCCTGGCCGAAGGCGCTCGACTCGAAATCGAGTAGGCATTTGCCTCGTGGGTTCGAATCCCACCTTCTCCGTTTTTTCAAAAGGATAACTTTTTGTTATAATTATCTTGACATAATTTGCGAAAGGCACTATAATATACTGTAGTTTGAAAAAATAGGATATAAGGATAATTTAATGGAGAGGTGGCTGAGTCTGGCCGAAGGCGCTCGCCTGGAGAGCGAGTAGACAGTTCCTGTCTCGTGGGTTCAAATCCCACCCTCTCCGTTTTTTATTTTTGGGTTTAAAATTTGTGGCCGTGCTAAGCGGGGAGCTAGCGGTGCCCTGTACCCGCAATCCGCTATAGCGGGGCTGAACTCCCAGCAAGAGGTCCCTTCTTGCTACAAGGCTGACTCTCTGGGGAGGTGTTGAGGACCGGAGCCTGTGCAATAGAGGCTTGCAAACCCCGTCAGGTCCGGAAGGAAGCAGCGGTAAGCAATGTCCTCTATGTGCCTCAGGGTCCTCTGGTCTGAGCTTTCCCAGGGAGGATCGCTTGTAGTAATGGATCGAAGCTGGGTGCACGGCCACATTTTAGGATGTGGAGGTAAAAATTTATACAGCATTATATAGGAAGTGGAGACCTCAAACCTTTGAAGAGGTAAAAGGTCAAGAGCATATAACAAGAACCTTAGCCAATGCTGTAAAAACAGGTAAGATAGCCCACGCTTATCTTTTTGTAGGTCCCCGAGGAGTTGGAAAAACATCGGTTGCACGTATATTTGCCAAGGCCTTAAACTGTAAAAAAGGTCCTACCCCTCACCCGTGTAATGTATGTACAAATTGTGTAAAGATAACAAAAGGGATTTCCCTTGATGTTTTAGAGATAGATGGGGCATCTAATAGAGGTATTGATCAGATAAGGGACCTTAAAGAGCGCATAAAGTTTGCATCTGTTGAGGGAAGGTATAAGATATACATAATCGATGAAGTTCATATGCTTACAAATGAGGCCTTTAATGCCCTTCTTAAGACACTTGAAGAGCCCCCTTCTCATGTAATATTTATATTTGCCACTACTGACCCTCAAAAACTTCCTTCTACAATCCTTTCAAGATGTCAAAGATTTGACTTCAGGAGGCTTTCCCCAGATATTATTGAGGAAGAGATAGAAGAGATATTGAATAGAGAGTCCATAGAATATGAAAAGGATGCCTTATTACTTGTCTCTACCTTTGCAGATGGTTCTATGAGGGATGCATTATCCATCCTGGAGCAGGTAATATCTTATACAGAGGGACATATTACCTATGAAAAGACACTGGATATCTTAGGGATTGCCGGGGATGAGGTAATATATTCTATATTAAAAAGTGTAAAAGAGGGTGAGAGAAAAGATATAATAAAGGCTATAAGTAGTGCATTGGAGAGAGGAATAGACCTGCAGTCTCTATATAGAGATATTTTAAATATGTTAAGGGATCTTTCTCTATATATGATAGGTGGTTCGAGACTTTTAAAAGATCTGCCAGCTTCATATATAAAAAGATTGGAGTTTCTTTCTAAGATCTATGATATTAAAGATGTGGAAAGGCTACTTGATAGATTTATTACCTATGAAAATCAGATGAAGACTACACTGGTTCCACGAGTAGTACTTGAATTTCTTTTGCTTTTCGGTATCTCGAGAGAGTCTATGAGGCAAGAAGAGGAGAGGCCTTCTGAGACATTAGAGGAGGACTTATCTTCACTTGAGGAGACAACCGAAAAAGAAGCTACAGAAGATATTGAAGAAGAAATAGCCGATAATGATAATGTAGAAGATATACCTATTACTGAGAAAGATGTATGGGATAGACTTATTGAGTCTCTTGATAACAAGGTACTCGCCAATTCACTGAAAAATAATATAGAATCTTATAAATTGGAATCCAATAAGCTTATATTGGATATTCCTCAAGAGCTATTTTTTTATTTAGAGGACAAAAAAAAGACACTAAAAGATGCCTTGAAGAGGCTTTTAGGAAGAGATATAATTATAGAATTAAGAGAGATTAAATCTAATTCTCAAGATGATCATCATCTTTTAAAGGAAGGACTTTCTATTTTTGGTGGAAGGATTATAAATTTAGAGGAAGATTAATAGGAGGTGTAGAGATGGCTAAAGGGTTACAGAATCTTATGAAACAGGCACAAGAACTTCAAAAAAAGCTTGAAAGGGTACAAGAAGAGCTTGGAGATATGGAAGTAGAGGCTACTGCTGGTGGTGGAATGGTAAAGGTAGTGGCAAATGGAAAACAGGATATACTAAGTATCCAGATAGACCCAGAGGTAATAAATCCAGAAGATAAGGAGATGCTTGAGGACCTTGTACTTGCTGCGGTAAACGAAGCATTACGAAAGTCTCGTGAACTTGCTGCAGAGGAGATGGGTAAGGTTACAGGTGGAATAATGCCACCTCAATTCATGTAGTGCTATGCCTAATTTTTTACCAGATATCTTTCTAAAGCTTGTAAATGAATTCTCTAAACTTCCTGGCGTGGGGGAGAAAACGGCATTTAAATTTGCCCTTTATTTGCTTAAACGCCCTAAGGAAGAGGTAGAACTTTTGGCAGATACAATTACAAAATTCAAAAATGACATAAAATACTGTAAAGTTTGTAATAATATTACTACCGAAGATGTGTGTAGTATATGTAAAGATCCTTCGCGGGATCCTACATCAATCTGTGTAGTGGAAGGGGTTGAGGATCTTATTGCTGTCGAAAAGACACATAGTTTCAATGGTAGATATCATGTGCTTCATGGGGTGATTTCTCCCCTGGATGGAATAGGGCCAGATGATATTAAATTGAAAGGCCTTTTGGATAGGATAGAGAGGGGAGATGTAAAAGAGGTGATAATCGCTACAAATCCTGACATCGAAGGAGAAGGTACAGCCCTTTATATAGCAAAACTCCTAAAGAATAAGGGGGTAA
>JALVIU010000326.1 GCA_027028665.1 Candidatus Atribacteria bacterium
GGTTTGCTTCTATTGATGAGATCTTGGGTAGGGTGCGATTATTTTTTAATACCATAGATTAGAGCCAGACCTATCAGTATATAGATACTGGATAACGCCCTGAGTATGTTTGGGGATAACCCAACTTTGACAAGCAAACGGCCTAAAAGAAACCTTCCATTTTAAAAAGGGTTGAAAACAATAGAGTTAGGGAAGCGGTTTTTGAAATTTTTTCAAAAACATAGTGCCACGCATTGATAAAAATATTTAATTTTGTGCTTGACAAATAATGTAGTTAGATGATATTATGATGGTGCTATGTTTGCGAGGGTCAAAAGATTCAAAAACAAAGACGGCTCTGTAAGGGAATACCTATTTATTGTTGAGAATAAATGGGTTAATGGTAAGGTTAGACAGCGCACTGTAGCTAATCTGGGTAGATTAGATAATATCCTTGAGGGTGATAGGATAGATAAATTAATAGAGAGCATAGCTAAGTATGCCAAAAGGCAACAGATTATAGATGCCTGTAAAGATATTGATGCGTTATTCTCAAAGGGATATGGGCCTGTTGTAGTATTTCGTAAGATATGGCAGAAATTAAAATTAGATAAGCTATTCTATAAATACCTATCAGAGACAGAGAAAGAAGTAGATTTAGTAGAGGCGATATTTGCATTGGTATGTAATAGATTGATGGCACCCAGCAGTAAGAGAGGGGCACATAGATGGAAAGAAGAGGTATATGAGCCATTATGGGATAAATACCAATTACATCATTTTTATAGGGCATTAGATTTTCTGCAGGATAACAAGGAGAGGTTAGAGAAAGAGATATTTGATAATACCAGGGACATATTCAATAGTAAGGTAGATATAGTAATGTTTGACACGACTACGATTAGTTTTTGGGGAGACAGTGATAAGAATAGTCTTGCGGCATATGGATATGCCAAGAATAAGAGATTTGACCTAAAGCAGGTAGTAATAGGGCTAATAATGGATAGAGATGGGGTGCCATTGGGCCATGAGGTTTGGCCTGGCAATACATCGGATAAGAAGGCATTTAAGGAAGTAATAGATAAGATAAGGAAGAAATTTTCAGTAGGTAAGGTAATACTGGTCTGTGATAGGGGTATGGTATCAGAAGAGATAATCAGCTACTTAGAAGAAAATGGGTATGAATACGTATTAGGGATAAAGATGAGGAGTTTAAGCAAGATAAGGAAAGAGATCCTATTAAGGGATGAAGGATTTGAGAAGCTGAGTCGGAATATATACATAAAAGAGATGAAGGAGGCAGATGTATACAGAGAAGAGCAGATAAGGCTTAAGAAAGGCAAAGAAAAAGATATAAAAGAATACCAAGAAAGTCCAAAGGGAAAGAGGAGATGGGTAGTATATCTGAATAAGTTAGTAGAGAAAGAAGATCAGGCCAAGAGAGAGTATTTTCAGAAGATAATAGAGCGGAAGATAGAATTCAGCACAGCCAAGGAATGGATAATCAAGAATGGGTATAAGAAATACGTAATCATAAAGGATATGGAGATAGAATTAAACCGTAAGAGGATAGAAGAAGATGAGCTATATGATGGCAAATGGGTATTAATCAGCAATTCTGCTCTACCAGCAAAGAATTTAGTCTTCTCATATAAGAGCCTATCGCAGATAGAGAGGCATTTCAGGGATCTAAAGAGTGAGCTTGAGATAGGGCCGATATATCATTACATAGAGCGCAGGATAAGGGCACATGTATTTGTATGTTTTCTTGCCTTACAGATAAAGGTGTATCTTACGAGGAAGCTAAAAGAGATAGATGAGGAATTAAGCTATACGGAGATAATCAGGAAGGTAGAGGAGATAAAGGCAGTAAGGTTTAGAGTAAAGGAAAAAGAGATAATCATGCGCACAGAGCTGCCGGAGGGGGCGCACCTTGCGTTTAAGGCAGCAGGCTGCGCAATCCCGCCAAAGATCCTGCATACAGGAGAGGAAAACCTAGTGCCTACGTCTACCCGATAATTCCTTACCTATTTATTACCAAGGGGTTATGATTTTAGGGTGTCAAAGTTGGGTTAATCTAAAAGAATCGCAACTTGGTTGTTCCGAAACTGAAAAATGCAAAAAATCATTTTCTTCTATATCTTATTTTGGCCAGAGCATATTGTATTTCTCTAATAATATTTTTGATTCTTCTATTTCTTAAAAAAGCAAATCTTTTTATTGAAATCGGTTGACTTAAATTACCTACTACAATATGCTGAAAGATTTGTTCCAGTTGTTTGTTCTTGTTATGTCTGACTATATTATATTGTGGGAAAAACTTTTTTATCAATTGAATAGTAAATATATCAATATTTCCAATTTTTTTCTTTACCCACGAAAGCTGAACCTGTATAACATCAGTAACTATACACCTATACATTACATAATCAGCACATATGCTATCTCTTATATGCCATTCTGCATCTATACAACATAATTGTTCTTTACTTTTTATGATGTTCCTGAAGATAAAATCAATCGCTGTCCCATGCAAAAGCGGATAATTCTCTTCATCGTTAATTCCAAGATAGTACCGCGCCATCAATTCATAGTAATATTCTTTCAATAAATCCAAAATATTAGATCTAAAGTTTCCTGCAAAAACTGATTTGAAAACATCAAAAATCATTAAATCCCCTTCATACCATATATCATTAGCAACTTTATGCCTTAATTTCACTGTATCGGTCTCAAAGTTAACCTCATTTTTATTGTTTTCTGCCAATCTTTTCTTTTCAATATGGATTTCGGGTACAAATTTTAAAGTGGTAATACATCGAAAAATCTCATGTCTA
>JALVIU010000327.1 GCA_027028665.1 Candidatus Atribacteria bacterium
CATCTTCTTAGCAATGGCAGTCTGAGTCATCCCCTGTTTATAATAATACCAGCTTATCCTTGCCATTGCCTCTTCTGTTTCTAAATAATCACCTATAAAATTATTATTCATCTGATCCTTCATCCTATCACTTTTTTATGGATTATTTGTTTGAATTATAACACTTTTTATAAGTGTAGTCAAGTGTTAAAGAAAAAAAATAAAAAAATTTTTCTAAAACCCTTGACAATGGAAGTTCAATAAGCTATAATACAGACAAAATTTGAATTAGAGATTTGTTTTACTTTAGTTAGGATATATTTCAATTGTGAAACATTTGGAAAATTAAAAAACTTTTGTAAAAGGATGCCTATTCAAATGGGACATATAGTAGAGTTAAAAAATATAAGTAAGGCCTTCGTAGGTGTACCTGTACTAAAGAGTGTAAATCTTTCCATAAAAAGTGGTATGGTCCATGGCCTTGTAGGTGGGAATGGTGCAGGGAAATCCACTCTTATGAAGATCCTATCTGGGGTACACCAACCAGATGAGGGAGAGATATGGATAAAAGGTAAAAAAGAAAAGATAAAAAATCCCCATGATGCACATCTCAAGGGTATATACCTCGTCCCTCAAGAGCCATCACTCTTTCCATATTTAAGTATTGAAGAAAATATCCTCCTCGGTACTCCAAAGTCCAAAAAGCAAGAATATCTCCAAAAAATTAAAGAACTAATGGAAGCTCTAAACTGTGACTTTACTCTTGATCAAATAGGTGCAGATCTTACTATAGCCAAACAACAACTTGTAGAACTCATAAAGGGGCTTGTAAGAGAAAGTTCGGTAATCATCCTGGATGAACCCACATCTGCCTTAACATCTCGTGAAGTAAATGCATTATTTAAAACGATAAAATCACTAAAACAGGAAAAAAATATCGGTTTTATATATATAACCCATAGATTACAGGAGCTTTTTGAAATAGTAGATGAACTAACAATATTAAAAAATGGAGAGGTAGTATCTGAAGGGCCTATAGAAAATTACAACTTAGAAAGTATTATAAAGATTATGGTGCCCACAGTTACATCAAACGGGGAAGAAAAAGAAATAGAGCAAGAAAAGGAAAAAATAAAAAAGACAACCACAGCAAAGGAAAATAAAAAATACATACTTGAAGTGGAAAATATGGCCGGGAAAGGATTTTTTGACGTGTCACTAAAGGTAGCAGAGGGCGAAATCTTAGGACTTACAGGGGTAGTAGGTGCAGGTAGAACCGAATTTGCAGAGGCACTATTTGGAATCACAAAAAAGATCTCTGGAAGGGTTATCCTTGAAGGAGAAGAGATAAATATTACAAATCCTCAACAGGCTATAAAAAAGGGTATAGTATATCTCCCAGAGGATAGACATCTTCATGGAGGATTCTTAAATGCAAGTATCAAAGAAAATACCAGTTCTTCTATATTATTTAAACTCTTCAAGATATTCCTAAACGAAAACAAAGAAAAAAGTATAGCAAGAGATCTTATAAATATGTTGAATATTAAAACCACAGGGGAAGATCAAAAGATCATGTACTTATCAGGAGGAAATCAGCAAAAGGTGGTGCTTGGGAAATGGCTTGCAGCCTCACCAAAAGTATTGATACTTGATGAACCCACAAGGGGAATTGACGCAAATGCACGAAAAGAAATATATGCAAGTATAAGGAGACTCTCCAAAGAGGGATTAAGCATCATACTTATATCTTCAGATTTTGAAGAGATAGTAACCTTAAGTGATAGAGTAGTTGTAATGTATCAGGGAAGGACTATAACAGAGATAGAACCACCCAATATAACACTTGAAAATATCACCTTTGCATCTTTTGGTTACTTGAAGGGGGCTTAATATAAAATGAGAAAAAAAATAACAAACCTCATATTAAAAAGACCTGAAGTCTTGACAGTAGCTATTATCATCATCTATTTCTTCTCTATTGGCCTGAAAAACTCAGCATTTCTACATGTAGATACTATAGTTAGAATACTCTTCAATGGGGCAATTCTTACACTTATCACCATGGGAATAAGCGGTGTAATCATTACCAAAAATATAGATGTATCAGTGGGAAGCCTTTTAGGGCTTGCCGCTACATTTGGAGCAACATATCTAAACAGCACAGACCATCCATCCATTATACTCTTTCTCGTTATTACATTGGGCACAGGTATATTGGGTGGTATATTTAATGGATTAGGAGTTGCATATTGGGGTGTCCCCTCTATTATTATGACTCTGGGCACAATGGCCATGTTCAGAGGGATTCTTACACTCTACACAGGAGGAAGCTGGATAGATACAGTCCCAGAATGGTATCTAAACTTCTCAAGGACAAAAATATTAGGCTTGTATAATCCTATATGGATGATGGTCATATTCCTTATTATTCTATGGTTTTTCTTTTCAAAAGCCACATGGGGTAGATATCTATATGCCACAGGAAATAGCGAAGAAGGTGCACGACTTTTAGGGATACCCACAAAAAAGACTGTGCTTTTGGCATTTACCATATCTGGTCTTTTTTCAGGTCTTGCTGCACTTATCTATATATCACAAATAGGAACTATTCCTACACAGGCAGGTATGGGTATGGAAACACATGCAATTGCAGCAGCAGTAATAGGTGGTATAAGCCTGATGGGGGGAACAGGAAATGTACTAGGTGCAGCACTTGGTGCACTATTACTTCAGACTATTAAATACTCTCTTGTATTTTTTAAGGTACCTGCCTTCTGGAATAATGTAATATCAGGATTTTTACTCTTACTTATCGTAGTAATCACATC
>JALVIU010000328.1 GCA_027028665.1 Candidatus Atribacteria bacterium
ATTCTATCGAAAAACTTATAGAGGTGCTCTCTAAAAAACATGGTGTAGATCCTCTTCTTGTTAAGGCTGTGGTAAAGGTGGAGTCAAATTTTGATCCAAAGGCAGTTTCTCCTGTTGGAGCAAAAGGACTTATGCAGTTAATGCCAGATACAGCAAAAGATCTTGGTATAAAGAATCCGCTGAATCCTAAAGAAAATTTAGAAGGAGGTATAAAATATCTAAAGAGGCTCATGAAGAAATATAATAATGATATTACACTTACTCTTGCTGCATATAATGCAGGCCCTGGCAATGTGGATAAACATAATGGTATACCTCCATTTACAGAAACAAGAAATTATGTTACTAAGGTTTTAAAGGTCTACAAAGAATATGCCCAAGAAACATTTTGATAGTTTCTTAAAGTTTTCACCTCTTTTGGCCGATTTATTTATTGAATCGGGAAGGAGGTGAGAAAGATGGTAATCGGAGATGGTAGAGTGGGAGATATACTCAAGTCATATCTCAATAATGTTCAAAAGGCACATTCTAAGGTAAAGCTACCGAAAGAAGATAAAAATGCGGAAAATAGGATAAAGGATGAAGTGATCTTTTCTTCAGAGGCAAAAGACTTTCAAAAGATGATTGAAGAGTTAAAGAATATACCTGATGTGAGAGAAGATAAGGTAGCTGAATACAAAAAGCTCATAGAATCTGGTAAATATAATGTTAAAACAGAAGATATTGTAGATAGTATTATAAAGTTTTTTTCAGGTGAATAAATATGATTTCTAAAACAGAAATAGACAACTTGTATAAAATATTGGAAGAAGAATACCTGTTATATAAAGAATTAGTAGACCTCTTTAAAAAGGAAAAAGAGGCTATAATGGATGATAATATCGATCTTCTTAATAAGCTAGTAATAGAAGAAGAGGAAAAGGCATCTAAGATAAGATTTTTGGAAGAAGGGAGGATGGAGATCGTATCTCATAACAAAGCTCTTCCAAAGTTAGATGATGTAATTAGAGAACTTTCCCCTTCTGAGCAAGAGAAATTTAGCGTTTTGAAAAAAGGACTTTTTGAAGCCATCAATGAACTTAGAAATTTAAAAGAGACCAATGAGCTTCTCATAAATAGAACTCTCAAATATCTCCGCTTTTATATAGAACTTTTATCTAAAGAGACAGGCTCCTTTGTTTATAGAGAAGATGGAATATTGGATTTTAACAAAGAGAATATGAATAAATTGGATGAAAGGGTGTAGGACATGCCTAATATTCTTGGAGCTTTAGAGGTAGCTAAGAGAGCTTTGCAGGCCCAACAACTTGCTCAAGAGGTTACAGGTCATAATATTGCAAATGCAAATACAGAGGGATATTCTCGTCAAGAGGCGGTAATGGTAACTACACGTCCCTATGCAAATCCTACATTTCAATCAAGAACTACTCCTGGCCAGGTAGGTACAGGAGTAAAGATAAGTACTGTAAGAAGACATAGAGATGATTTTTTGGATTTTGAAATAAGAAAGGAAAAATCGGACCTTGGGGCATGGAATGCAAAACATAAACTATATGGAGAACTTGAAGTAGTATTTGCAGAACCTCAAGATACAGGATTTAATGAAGTACTGAATAATTTTTGGAATTCATGGCAGGAACTTTCTGTAAATCCTGAGAATTTTGCCATAAGGTCACAACTTAAAGAACAAGCTATAAGCTTAACAACTGCTATAAATCAGATCTCTAACAATCTGAGAGATATAAGATTAGATTTAAATGAAGAGATAAAAGTAAAGGTGGATGAGGTAAACTCTATTGCTCAACAGATAAGAGATTTAAATGATCAAATTGCAAAAGTAGAACTCTCTGGCGATAAAGCCAATGACTATAGGGATAAGAGAGATCTTTTATTAGATAAACTTTCTGAGATTGTAAATATAGATTATAATGAGATGGATAATGGAATGGTATATGTGAGGGTAGGGGGCCGTACTTTGGTAAGTGGAATGTTTATTCATAAGCTTGAGGCAAAGTCATCAAATTATGATGCCCAAATGGTAGATGTTTACTGGGAAAATACCTATGATAAACCCCTTCTTACCTCTGGTGAATTAAAAGGACTCTTAGAAAGTAGAGACGAAATTATACCCCATTATCAGAGCATGATGGATGATTTTGCAAAAACCCTTGTAGAAGAGATCAATAAGATTCATCAAAAAGGATATGGTATGGCAGATTCCATCCTTTCACCTCCTCCTGAACGAAACTTTTTCGAAGGGACTTCTGCAGAAAATATAAAAGTAAATGATGATATTATATATGATCCAAACCTTATTGCCGCATCTCAAAGTGGAAGGGCAGGAGATGGAAAGATTGCCTTAGAAATTGCCGAGTTGCAGAATTCCCTATTTAATATAGGAACAAAAAGGAATATAACTTTTTCTCAGTATTATCAGGGTATAGTTGCAGACCTTGGAGTAGAAGCGCAAAGAGGGAAGAGGATGGCTCAGAATCAGGATATGTTGGTAAAGAAGTTAGAAAACTATAGAGAGTCCTATTCTGGTGTCTCACTGGATGAAGAGACATCAAATATGTTAAGGTATCAGCATGCTTACAATGCTGCTGCACGTTTTATGACTACCATTGATGAGATGCTTACAAAACTTATAGATAATACAGGAGTAGTAGGCAGATAGAGGTGATGAGAGATGTTTAGAGTGACAAATAAAATGATGTCAGATAAGGTTATGTATGACCTTAATGTTAATATTCGAAAGCTTGATACATTATATGAGAAGCTTTCTAC